>JAZDIG010000048.1:0-4947 GCA_043805105.1 Candidatus Glassiibacteriota bacterium
GCCGCTGAACAGGAACCGTCCCAGGTGGCTGCGCACCTCCCCCAGGGTCAGTTCCGGCGCCCGGGAGTACATGAAATCCAGCACGCTCAGAGTCCCGGCCGGCCGTTCGACCCGCTGCGGCAGAATCTCGATAGTGACGTCCTTGCCCCAGGTAACTAACCCGGCGGTGGGAGATAGCCGTCCGGCCAGGATTTCCAGCAGGGTGGACTTGCCGGTGCCGTTGGCCCCGATAACGGCCAGAGTTTCGCCGCGGCTGATAGTCAGGTCCAGACGCTCGAACAACTGCCCGCCCCCGGGCCAGGCGTGGGCCAGAGCGCGGGCTTCGAGCACCATGCCGCCCGAGCGCTGCGACTGTTCGATCTCCCAGCTCGGCGCGCTCATCCTGCGCCGGGACTTCGGCGGCGGCTTCATCCGGGCCAGCATCTTGCGCCGGCTCTGCGCCTGTCTGGTTTTCTGGCCGTAGATGTTGCGCCGGATGAAATCCTCGATTTTCTCCACCTTGCGTTCGTAGTTCCGGTGTTCGCGCTCCAGCCTTTCGGCTTCTTCTTCAGCCCAGCGGCTGAATTCGCTGTAGTTGCCGTCGCGGAGCGTGACGCGGCCGTCGAGGATTTCGATGGTGCGGGTGGTGACGTTGTCCAGGAAGGCGCGGTCGTGGGAGACCACCACCACGGTGGAGCGGGTTTCGGCGATCAGGCCTTCGAGGAATTCGATGGCGGCCAGGTCGAGATGGTTGGTGGGTTCGTCCAGGAACAACAGGTCCGGTTCGCCGATCAGGGCGGTTGCCAGGCCGAGGCGGCTGCGCTGGCCGCCGCTCAGCGACCCAACCGGCTGGCCGAACGTTTCCCGGCCCAGGCCCAGGCCGGTCAGGATCTTGGCGGCCCGCGACTCGAGGCTCCAGCCGCCCAGGTGCTCGAAACGGTCGAGCATTTCACCGTAGCGCTCCAGCTCCCGCTGGTCGAGCTTTTCCCCGGAGTCCAGCCTACCGGCCATGTCCCGGATTTTCTTTTCGAGTTCCCGGATCTGGGTGCATGACGCGAGCAATTCGTCCAGCACGCCCCGCTCGCCGCTGAAACTGGCCTCCTGGTCCATGTGGCGCACGCCGATATTTTTCCCCAGGTGCACCGTGCCCTCCTCCGGAGGTTCCAGCCCGGCCAGGATCCGGCAGAAAGTGGTTTTGCCGCTGCCGTTGGGCCCCACTACGCCGATCCGGTCGCCGCTACGGATAATACCGGTCACCCCGGAGAACAGAACCTGCCCGGAGAAGCTTTTCGCTACGTTGTTGAAGCTGACGAGAGTCATGGTTGGGAGAATCCAGAAGCCAGAAGGCCCCGCCCGGCCTCACCACCACCGGAAGCCAGAAGCCAGAAGTCAGAAGCCAGAAACCAGAAGGCCCCGCCCGGCCTCACCACCACCGGAAGCCAGAAGCCAGAAGCCAGAAGGCCCTACTCCACCTCTCCTCAGTGTCTCATCGCCTTTGTGCTTTTCACTTTGTCACTCTGTAACTTTGTCACTTTGTCACTGTCTTTAGTCCCTTAGTCCCTCACTCCCTTTTTTTCTTCCCTTCCTCCTCAATCAACCTCTTCCAGAACTCGATCCGCCGGCGAATCTCCTTCTCAAAGCCGAGACTGGTGGGTTCGTAAAACTTTTTCCCCTTGAGCGCATCCGGCAGGTACTGCTGGGTCGTGAAGTGATAAGGGAAATCGTGGGGGTACTTGTAGCCCTCGCCGTAGCCGATCGCTTTCATCAGCTTGGTGGGGGCGTTGCGCAAGTGCAGCGGCACCGGTTCGCTCAAGGCCTCCCTGGCCGCGGCCTGGGCGTTCTTCAGGGCCAGGTAGCTGGCATTACTCTTGGGCGCGGTGGCCAGATATGTCACCGCCTGGCTCATGGGTATCGCTCCCTCGGGCAGGCCGATCGCGCTCACCGCCTGGAACGCGGCCACGGCCACACTCAAAGCCTGCGGGTCGGCGTTGCCTACGTCTTCTGCGGCGAAGATCATCATCCGGCGCAGGATGAACAGCGGGTCCTCGCCGGCTTCGAGCATACGAGCCATCCAGTAGAGGGCGGCGTCCGGGTCGCTGCCGCGCAGGCTCTTGATGAAGGCCGAAATGACATCGTAGTGCTGGTCGCCGGCGCGGTCGTACTGGAGGAGCCGCTGCTGAAGAGCCTCTTTCATCACCTCGACCGTGATTTCCCTCATCTTTTTCCGGGCCGGGGCCTTTTCGAGGTAGAGCGCGGCCAGCTCCAGGCCGGTCAGGGCGGAGCGGGCATCGCCATCGCAAGCGCGCAGCAGCAGGTTGCGGGCATCCTCGGACAGGCCGAGCTTCCGGTTGCCCAGGCCGCGCTCGCAATCGGACAGCGCCCGGTCGACAATCCGGCCGAGATGTTCTTTTTCGAGCCGCTGGAGCACGAACACCCGCACCCGGCTCAGCAGCGCACTGTTCACCTCGAAAGAGGGGTTCTCCGTAGTGGCGCCGATCAAGGTGAGAGTGCCTTTCTCGACGTGGGGCAGGAGGGCATCCTGCTGGGCCTTGTTGAAGCGGTGGATTTCGTCCAGGAACAGGATCGTGCGCCGGCGATACAGCCTCAGGCTCTCCTCTGCTTCCTTCACCGCCTCTTTCACCTGAGCCACGCCGCAGGTGACCGCGCTGTGGTGGATGAAGCGCGAGCCGGTGCCGGCGGCGATAATCCGGCCCAGGGTGGTCTTGCCGCTGCCCGGCGGGCCCCAGAAGATCATCGAGGCGATCCGGTCGGATTCGATCATCCTTCGAAGCACGCCCTCCGGCCCCAGGATCTGCTCCTGGCCCTCGAACTTCTCCAGGGACTGTGGCCGCATACGGTCCGCCAGGGGCGAAAACTCCCCGGCCGGGCCATCTTCCCCGGGCAGGGTGAACAAGTCTTTGGACTGGTCGGGCATGGCTCTCGCTGTGGACAAACCGGACAGCCGGTTGTAATTTCCGCTTGTTGCCGGGATGGGCCTTAAACGCTGAAATATACTGCCGGTAGCGGCCGGATATCAAGCAAGTCTGTTGGATTTCAGAGCTTTAGGGAGAACGAGCCGGGGATGGAAGAACTGAAAGGCGTTCCATTGATAGTGCTGGGCGTGGGAGTGGACCTGATCGAAATCGAGCGAATCAAGGGGGCGCTGGAAGCCAGGAGCGGCCCCAGGTTCGAACAGCGGGTATTCACCGAGGGTGAGATCGCCTACAGCCGGTCGAAAGCGGACCCGTTCCCGCACTTCGCCGCCCGCTTCGCGGCCAAGGAAGCGGTCATGAAAGCGTTCGGCACGGGCTGGACCAGCCAGGTGTTCTGGAAGGGGATCGAGGTCTGGAACGACGACCGGGGCCGGCCGTTTGTCAGGCTCAATGGCAAGACCGCCGAATTGGCGCTCCAGGTCGGCGCGGTGGACGTGCAAATCTCCCTGGCCCACGACCGGGGCCGGGCGGTGGCCGTGGCCCTGCTGCTGGGTAAGCCGAAAAGCTAAGGCAGGAAACGGCCGGCTGGGTCATTTTCCGGCAGATAGCATTTGTCCCGCCGGCCGAACAGTCGATAGCGCAACTTGGCAATGATGTCGTAGACAAAGTCCCGGACCGGCCGGGGCACCGCGATAAGCAAGTAAAAGACCGCCCAGGGCCTGGGCAGCCGTTTCAGGATACGCAGCACGGCAGTTGACCGGGTGAAACACCGGCCGTCCTCCACCAGGACGATGGTATCTGTCCCGGCAATCGAGTCTTTGCAGGCGGACAGCAATTTCCCGGCGGTTTCTCCCTGAAGCGGAGTTAGGCGAAACCGGCCGCGCCTGTCCCGGCGCACGAGCCATGAAGCGAAGCCGCCGCAGAGGTTGCAGAAGCCGTCGAACAGAACCATTGGCTCCGGCTTTTCACCCGAAAGCCTGGATTCGGCAGCCATTTTGCCTGTTTCCCCTCGGAAAAGATTACTTCACTGACCGTACAGTACACCTCTCAACATAAATAACGGAGGCCGGCCATGAAAAGTGTTTCGTTGTTAACCAGCCTGATTGTCTGTAGCGCAATTCTGACCGGGATTTCCTCAGTGACCGCTCAGGCTCCTAATCCGCGCGCCGTGCCCACTTTCGAATGCCTGGGAGTGTACTACGACGTCAAATCGGACAGTTCCGGCGAATGCAGCCTGCGCTATCGCCCGGCCGGCAGCGAAAACTGGCGGGAGGTGATCCCGCCGGTATTCGATAAAAGGGACAGGCAGTTCCGCGGCAGTATCGTGGGTCTCGAGCCAGGCACCGAATACGAAATCGAGCTCGCCTGCCAGGACAAGCCGGTCACTTTCAAGGCTGCCACCCGCAGCGAAAACTTTCCGGTGGGAAAGATAGATTACCTGCCCTCTGGAGTGTCCGACCAGGTTATCCGGGTCACGGAATCCGGTACGCCGGAAGCCTGGCACCTGGTCACGGTCCGGCCGGGCGAAAAGGCCGTGATCGACCCGGAAAAGACCGTGGACAACAACATCGTGATTTCTGCCGGCTACGTGATAATCCGGGGATTGGAATTGAAAAACGCCGCTCGGGATGCGATCCTCATCAAGAAGGGCAGCCACGACATCGTGATCGAGGACTGCCACATCACCGGCTGGGGCCGGGGAGACCGCGAGATGGCCTACCTGGGCTACGAGGACAGCGGAGTACAGGCCGAGGGCGGAGTGGGCGGCCTGGTGATCCAGCGCAACCTGTTCGATCACCCATCGGGCTGGACCAATGACTGGGACACGGGCCATCCGAGCGGGCCGCAGGCCATCACGCTCTGGAACTCATCCGGCAGCAACGTGATCCGCTACAACGAGATAGTCTCCACCGAGGACCACGGCTACAATGATGCAATCGGCGGGGGGAGCAACTACAGCTTCGAGGGCAGCCCGAACCGCGACAGCGACATCTACGGCAACATCATCGCCAATGTCTGGGACGATGCGATCGAG
>JAZDIG010000049.1:0-4760 GCA_043805105.1 Candidatus Glassiibacteriota bacterium
CCGCAGTGGTTGCACAATTTCGGAATGAAAAACGAGCGCAGTATGGAGTACTTTTCGTTCAGGTCCTGAAAGCCGTTCATTCCACCGGCCGGACTGTCTACCACCACTTCACCCTCGACCGTGATGATGTAGCGTTCGACCCAGGTCCGGAAATAAAAAGGGTCCTTCGGCACGTTGTTCTCGATCTTGCAGCCTGATACGCACCTTCCGCAGCCGATACACTTGTTCACCTGGATACCCATGGCGTAGTAGTGTATCAGCTCCTCCCCCTCCGGCGTTTTTTCCACCTGAGCTTTCAGCACCTTTGGACCGAGCACAAAGAGCAGCGGCCCGGTGACTGCGGCGTTAAAGAGAAAGCTTCTCCGGCTGATTTCATTTCGTTTTTCGCCCATCAGTTAGCCTCAGGGTGATGAGGATAATGACATTCCCAGCAAAGATGCGTCCCGCCGTGGCTCTCCAGACCGATCCTCGGTATCTCTTTGGCGCTTTCCGCTTTCTCACTGTGGCACGATCCGCAGAAATCACGAGTTTTTGGCTTTTGCGGAACAGCCGCCCTGGGATTCTCCTTGTGCGCTTCC
Source organism: Candidatus Glassiibacteriota bacterium (assembly GCA_043805105.1). Lineage (GTDB taxonomy): Bacteria > Gemmatimonadota > Glassbacteria > GWA2-58-10 > GWA2-58-10 > JAZDIG01. Next base: position 579 of record JAZDIG010000049.1, read on the forward strand.
GGCGTGTCATGGCAAAAAGTACAGGCCAGGTCGTGATGGTGAGATACCGATTTGGACCGCGCTATCTCGCCGTGGCAGGCTCCGCATTCCTCCGGAGTGTTCGGCGGTTTCGGATCGTGCGGGTTGTGGCAATCGTTGCAGGGAGCCATCGGGTTATGCTGCATCGGGTCGATCTGGGGAAAGCCGGTCGGCCTGGAAGGATTGTAGCCGTGGCAGACCGTGCACAAGCTCCGCTCCTTGGGCGGCTTCAGCTTGACCGTACTGGGGTCTTCCAGGTGCATCGCCCCCGGACCGTGGCAAATCTCGCAGGAAAGATCCCGGTGGTAGCCCGCGGATTTCAACTCTGCAATATCTGTATGGCACCCCTCGCAGACCTCGTGTCCCACATACGAAATCGGCAGGGCGACGATCGAATCCACGGCCGCCGAACGGTAAAAACCGGCCTTGCCGAATGTCTCCGGTACCAGCCGATGTCTCAATGCCAGCCAGCCGGCGGCCAGGAGCACAAAAATGATTATCAGGCGCTTGACCTGGTCCGGCAGAGGCAACGCATTCCAAAGTCGACCGAAAATGCTCAATCAGGCTTTCCTTCCCGAGATATCTCGGCTACCGGCCGTATGCGGCTGGCGGAAAATCGCCGGCTAAGGCGCTGGAACCGCCGGACAATGCTGAATGAAAAAAGTGTAAGGCTGTATTGCCGATGTCAGATCAGAACTTTCCGTAAGGCAGGCGGCTTGTCTCTGAGACATTATTCTTATTCCTGAATTTAGTATAATTCGACCGGGCGTCAAGAACATTTAACAAAATAATGTGTAGACTTAGGGGCCGGGACGGCCTGCCGCTATAAGGTAGGATGCACCTGGTGTGCATCCGGTATCAAGCAGATGGATATTGTGGAGTCCTATGCTTTGAACCGGCCGCTGATCTGAAAAGTTTCACAATTTTCCAGGCTAGTCCGGCAGTCTCCGGCTTTACCGCGGGATAGAATTTCCCGGCGAGGGAGCGAACCGCTCGGAAGTTCGAGCTCCCCGAAATGGTTTGTTTCGTATGGAGTGGACAATCAGCGGAAAGCACCTGCGGGCGATTACTCATCTGGGCGTTTTATCGAACAGGGGCCTGGTCGCGAAATTTCGGCCCAGAAATATCGGGCAGCGGTCACAGTCGCCCATGCAGTTGCAGCCGCCGTTTTCGGCCTGTTTCAACTCCCAGCAGCGCCTGTGCGGATAATTGTAGGCCAGGCAATTCGTTTTCTCGGCGCAGGGAAATAATTCCCAGCAGGGCGCCAGGGCCAGAAGGTACTTGAGGCCGGACAGGGTGAACCCGCGCTCGTGAATCAGTTGCTGGATCTGTTCTATCCGCCGGACGTCAAACTCATCGTAAAGTCTGTAGTTACTCTTTCTGACTCGCCGGGGCTTGATCAAACCCTCTTTTTCGTACTCGCGGATCCTTTTCCTGGTGATCTGCAGATGCGTGGAGACTTTTCCTATTTTCCAAGACATTTCGCCCGGCCGGAATAGTTCGAGCGTATGCGCCGCCCAAAAGAGGAATCCGCTAAAACAATCAGGGAGTGAAAAACCGTGGAAATTCTTTTGTTAATGGTTTCGACGCCTCATAGTAAACGCCTCCTTCAAATCAAGTCAAGTGAAATTCAATGAGGTCATTGACAGGATACCGCCAAGCTGCCCTGCAGGCGTATATCCTGGCTGGATGCGCCGACCATGATCTGAAAAAGACCGGGTTCGACCACCCTTTTCAGCTCTTTATCCAACAGGGACAGGTCCTCCGGAGAAAGGATGAATTCCACTTTCTTCAGTTCGCCGGGCCCGAGCGCCACTTTCCGGAAGCCTTTCAGTTGCTTGACCGGCATGACTACGGAGCTGATCTCGTCCCGCAGATAAAGCTGGACCACTTCCTGCCCCGGCACGTGTCCGGTGTTGCGGACTGTCAGGCTCACCGCGGCCCGGCCTGAGGGAGCGATTTTCTCCGGCTCGATACGCAGGTCCGAATATTCGAATTCCGTATAGCTCATCCCGTAGCCGAACTCCCAGAGCGGGGTGGCCGGCAAATCAACATAGCCGGTCCGGGGGATGCCGAATGCTTTCGAGGGCTTGTAGTTGTAATAGACCGGCAGTTGTCCCGCGTGACGGGGTACAGTCACCGGCAGGCGGCCGCAGGGATTGAAGTCGCCGAAAAGGACCTCCGCCACGGCCCGTCCTCCCTTTTCTCCGGGCAGCCAGGCCTCCAGGATCGCCGGCACGTTCGCCGCGGCCCAGCGCACCGCCAGCGGCCGGCCGTTGATCAAAACCAGCACTGTCGGCGTTCCGGTGGCTGCGACCCTGCGGAGCAGCTCCTCCTGCAGGCCGGTGAGCTCCAGGGTGGCGGCATCCTTGTGTTCGCCGTCGGTGCCCAGGCCGTCGGGCTTGAACCGCTCGTTCTCTCCCAGCACGACTATCGCCGCATCCGCTCCGGCTGCTGCCCGGACCGCCTCAGCCAGCTCATCCGGCTCGCCGCCCACCACCCCGCAGCCCTTGACATACTCGATCACGGTCTGAGATGAAACCAGCTCGCGGATACCGTCCAGCACCGTGACTATATCCTGAAGGATGACGTCGGCGATGTAATCGCCGAGCTGGTTTCTCGCATCGTCCGCGTTGGGTCCGATCACGGCGATCTTTTTCAGGTCCTTGCGCAGGGGCAGCAGATTTTTATCGTTTTTCAGCAGCACCAGGCTCTCCCTGGCCGCCCGCAGAGCCAGCTCCTGGTGCTCCGATGAATGGCAGGTTTTCACCGCCGTCTCGGGATCGACGAACGGCCGTTCGAACAGCCCCAGGAGGAACTTGAGCTCCAGCACCCGGCGCAGCGCCCGGTGGACTTCCTCCAGGGGCACGGCGCCCTCCCTCACGTTTTCAACAAGCGGCAACATGTAGGCCGGCTCGAAAGTGATGCCCACGTCCACCCCGGCCCGTAGAGCCATGGCTCCGGCCTCTTTCTGGTCTCCGGCCACTCCCCGGGTGGTCAGGGTCGAGAAGCCGTCCCCTTCGCTGAGCACCACGCCTTTGAATCCCAGTTCCTCCCTGAGTATGTGGGTCAAAAGAAACTCGGAAGCGTGCGCCGGAATCCCATCGATCTCCGGGTAGGTCGCCATCACCCCCAGAGCGCCGGCTTTAGTGATCCCGGCTTCCCAGGGAGGCAGGAAAACTTCCCGCAGCAGCCTTTCCGAAACCTCCATGGCCCCCTGTTCCATCCCGCTCACCGGCTGGCTCTGGCCCGGATAATGGCACAGTCCGGCTACGACTTTATCCCGGGAAGATATGTCCTCCCCCTGTGCGCCTTTTACAATCGCCTCGGCTATGCGGGCGCAGAGGAAAGGGTCCTCGCTGTATCCTTCCTGGTTGCGGCCCAAACGTGGATCGCGGTTGGGCTCGACCACCAGGGTGAAAAGCTGGTGTATCCCCACTGAACGGGCCTCGGCTGCGGCTGCGGCGTAAATATCACGGATTAGGTCCATGTTCCAGCAACTGCCCAGACCCGGACCCTCGGGGAAAATCGTGGCCCCGGAACACATCAGGCCATGCGTACCCTCTTCGACCTGGATCAGCGGTATTTTCAGCCGGGTCTGTTCCTGCGCGATCCGCTGCAGCTGGTTGAAAAATGCGGCCTGCTGAGCCGGACCCTGGTGCAGGATGGTGTTGGCCAGGGTGAAAAAACCGCCCCCCGGGCCGAGTCCAGCCACCAGCCCGCCCGCGGCGAACTTGCGGCAGGATTCCATTTTGGCCGCGCTGTCCTCGCCCAGCTGATCCACGTAGACGCAGGGCCAGTTCAGCTGGCCGATCTTTTCCTCAAGGGTCATACGGCCCAGCAAATCCTCGATCCGCCGGTCTATCCGGGCCTGGGGGTCAATGTAGACAGGCCGGGCGGTTTCTTCCGCGCCGAAGGCGGCCCCTGCTAGGGCCAGGCCCAAACCCGCCCTCACGGTCCAGCGCCGGATGCCATTTATCCGGGACATGCTTAGCCTCTTCCGGAAAATCAACTTTTGCTCGAAAGCCGGTTAAATTTCAGCATTCGAGCGCTTCCTATAAAGTATGATTTCATGTAGGGGCGCACCCGCGTGTGCGCCCGGATCCAATAACAACGGGCGGACACAGGGGTCCGCCCCTACGCAGAGGACAATACCATCGTATG
>JAZDIG010000050.1:0-2569 GCA_043805105.1 Candidatus Glassiibacteriota bacterium
GCCCGGCAGAGGGCGCGGTCCTGGTCCCGGATCGCCAGCGCCTCGGCTTCGAGTGCTTCGAGCAGCTTGACAGCCGGCGTATCCCCGGCCAGCTTTTCAACCGCCCGCTTCATCCGCTCGACAGCCCAGAACAGGTTGACCGCCGTGGGCCGGGTGGTGGCCAGCTCGCCGCACACCTCGGTCAGCCGCCGGCGGAAGCCGGCCGGGCCGAGACCGGTTTCAGGCTGCAGGCCCAGCACCACGCCGAAAGCCCCGGCCACGCCGATCGCCGGCGCTCCCCGCACCGCCAGCCGCCGGATGTCCTCGGCCAGGTCGAGGTAGCTCGTGCGTTCGAGGTAGATTTCGCGGGCCGGCAATTCGGTCTGGTCGATCAGCCTGACCCGGCCCGCCGGCGCCTTGCCGACCCAGGTTATGGTTTCGACGGTCATCGTTTCCCCTGAAGTTGATTTTCACTTTGTCCCGCGGTAGATTCCCCACCAGGCAATCCGTCACGGCTGATTCACGCGGCGGGCGATTCTGTCCCGACTTCTAATATAACAGGCAAGTCAATCTGAAACTCGGAGAAATATAATGAGCTCAACTCCAAGACCGTTCAGGGCGATAATTCCGGCCCTTTGGTTGTGGCTGCTGGCCTTCGGCGGGATTCTGTGGGCCGGCCGGCCTTTTACCCCGGAGGACGTCGAGCGGGTGAAAACAGTCTCCGATCCGGCGCTCAGCCCGGATGGGAATTGGGTGGCTTACGTAGTGAGCCGGAGCGATTGGGAGGCGAACCGGAGCACCTCGGACATTTACCTCGTTCCGGCCGATGGCTCCGCTGCTTCCCGGCGGATCACCCGCAGCGGCGTCCACAATTCCGCACCGGCCTGGACCTCGGATGGCAAGCTGTTGGGCTTCATTTCAGACCGCGGCCCGGATGAAAAGCGCCAGGTCTACGTCCTGCCGATTCAGGCTCCCGGGGAGGCCCGCCGGGTGACTGATTTCCCCGGCGGCGTGGAGGATTTCATCTTTACCCCGGATGGCCGGAGCGTGATCTTTTCCGCCCGGGTCTACCCTGATGCTCCCGGCCTGGATTCGCTGGCCGCACGGGACAGCCTGAAAATGCCGCTAAAATGAAGGCCAGGGTCCACGACCGGCTGCTCTACCGCCACTGGGACACCTATTGGGACGGCAAGGCGACCCACCTGTTCAGCCAGCCGCTCGAAGGCGGACAGCCGGTAAACCTGACCCCCTCGCTGAAATACGATGCCCTCAACTACTGGCTGGCCTCCGCCGGCCGGGAGTTCTCAGTGAGCGCGGACGGCCGCTGGCTCTACTTCGCCGGCAACCAGGACCCGGACCAGGCGCTGAGCTACAACACGGAGGTCTACCGGGCGCCGGCCTCCGGCGGTGAGATCGAAAAGCTTACGGTCAACCCGGCCGCAGACAACTGTCCCCGGCCTTCGCCGGACTGCAGCCAGCTTGCCTGGCGGGCCACCCGGCGGCCCTACTACGAATCGGATGAATACGACCTAATGGTTATGGATCTGGCCGCACGGCAAATCACCAACCTCACGGCCGATTTCGGCAGGAGCGTGGCCGACCTGTTCTGGTCGGCTTCCTCGGACACCCTGTTTTTCTCCTGCGAGGACGAGGGAGATATAGACCTGTTCACGGTGGCCGCCGGGGGAGGGGCGGTGACCGAGGCGGTGGGTTCGGCAAACGGCGCCGGCAGCGGCTACCACTTGGACTGCCAGGCTCCCGCCGGAGAAGATTTCGTCGTTTTCTGCCAGCGGACTCTCGAGCGCTACTACGAGCTGGTCCGTTTTGACCGCCGGCAACTGGCGCTCAAGCCGATCACCGGCCACAACGATTCGCTCTGGGCCGAAATCTACGTCCCGAAGGGAGAGGACGTTTACTTCGCCGGGGCCGGCGGGACCACGATTCACGGCCTGCTCTTTCTGCCGATCAATTTCGACCCGGCCAAGAAATATCCCCTGCTGGTAAGTATCCACGGCGGCCCCCAGCAGATGTTCGGCCGGGCATTCCGCCACGAATATGCGCTTTTCGCCGGCCGGGGCTACGTGGTTTTCACCTGCAACCCGCGCGGGTCCACCGGCTACGGCCAGAAATTCACAGACGAGATCCGCGGCGACTGGGACGGCCGGGTGATCGAGGACCTTCGCCGGGGCGTGAAATACCTCCTGGCGAAATACGCTTTTATCGATCCCGCTGCCATAGCCGGGTTCGGCGGGTCGTTCGGCGGGTTCGTCTGCAACTGGCTGGAAGGCCACAACGATGACCGGCTGTTCGCCGCCCTGATCAGCCACGCCGGCGATGCCGACCAGTGGAGCGGCTACGGCAGCACCGAGGAGCTGTGGTTCCCCGAGTGGGAGATGCACGGCGCCCCCTGGGACAACCCGCGGCTCTACGACAGGCTGTCGCCGGTCCGCTACGCCGCGAGCTTCGCCACGCCCATGCTCCTCACCCACGGCGATCTGGACTGGCGCGTGCCGGTCACCGGCGCGGAGCAGATGTTTACGGCGCTTCAGCGCCGGGGAGTGCCCAGCCGGTTCATCCGCTTCCCGGACGA
>JAZDIG010000051.1:0-6488 GCA_043805105.1 Candidatus Glassiibacteriota bacterium
TGATTTCAACTCGATGCAAACCTGGAAAAGCGTGGAACTGATCTATCCAATGGTGATCAACGATTATAACCTCAAACCTGTAAAACCTGTCTTGATGGCAGAAGGCGCCTATGAACATGGCTCTGAGTATGGATTTGAGGTGACTGCTCTTTGGATTCGCAGGCAGGCATATTATTCATATTTAGCCGGAGCCCATCACACCTATGGGCACAATGACAGTTGGCGCGTACTCCCCACCTGGAAGGATGCACTGTATGCACCTGGCGCTGTTCAATTGGGCGTCCTGAAAAAAATCTTTCTGGGCCGTAAGGAGTGGTGGTCCCTCGTTCCGGATCAATCCATATTTGCCAGTGGCGGCAACATCGATGGACAAGTGTTGAACTTGGCAGCCCGTCATAAAGACGGTAAATGGGTCATGGTTTATCTGGGTAGTAAAAGTTCCTTTTCAATCAACATGAGTAAAATTACCGTAGCAAAAAAAGTTAATGTATTTTGGATTGATCCGAAAACCGGTGATTCGGTTGCGGCTGGCAGCTTTCCAAATACGGGGGTGAAGACTTTTTCAACGCCTGATGAATGGGAAGATGCTCTATTGATACTGGAACCTGCTGACATCAACAACGGTCAATGAACAATTAAAGTTAAGATAAATTAATAAGTGGCCTGCCCCCAGGAACGGTACCGCTGTTAATGAGAGAACTCAAGACTTTGAGCTTGTTCTCATTTATGTACCAGTCATATTCTCCTTAGCCGTTTGATAATAAACCTCCGCTACCATACTATACCCCGCCGCAGGGTCAATTCTTAAATCCTGAATCATGCGGTTCTATGGGGGAATATTAACCATATTCCCCCAACGTATTGTTATATATTCAGATATGGACTTTGTAGGGTGAAAACTAAGCAAAGCCGGATTAAACGTAATTATTTTAGAAGTTTGTAAAAATGGCGGGACAAAGTGACTTGAACTTTGGGAGGATTAAGGCGATAGGTGCCGGAATCCTGCGAAAAGACGAAAGCCCTAAACCATTGTGGTTCAGGGCTTTATCTATCTATGGCGGAGAGGCAGGGATTCGAACCCTGGAACGGCTTACGCCGTTACCGGTTTTCGAGACCGGCTCCTTCGACCAACTCGGACACCTCTCCGCAAATGACGTCATCCGGGCAAAACGGGCTTGAAAGCTAATAAACTCTGAATCGAGTGGCAAGTTCCGGGAAACCGGCCCGGCAAAGAAAATTGAAACCGCCGGCCCGCAGGCGGCGTCAGACTGGGAAAGCGCTAAAAAATCAAGCTGCCCCGCGATAAGCCGCGAGGCAGCCTAAGGTTAATATTGATTGTTCTTAGCCCCGCACTCACGGGCGACCCCGTACCCGGTACGGGATCGCTCCTACGCTGGCCCGGAGGGTGGATTACCCCGAGGCCGGGCTTCGATTAATTCTTTTCTAATTAACTTCACACCGGAGGCAGCCATGAAGGCGAAACTATTCAATGTCCTGCTCGGTATTTTGCTCCTGGCCATTCTCTCTCCCCTGGATTCCCTGTACGCCGACCAGATGAAAAGAACCTTCCCGGCGGTTGCCGGCGGGGCGCTGAAAGTGATAGCCGAGGGCGCGGGAGTGAAAGTCACCGGCGGGACAGTCGATCAGGTGAACGTAACGCTCGATTGTGCAAGGGAAATCGCGAAATTCTACGACGTCTCGATGGGCAAGGAAGGCGATGCGGTGGTGATCAATGTCAAGGTAATTAGGTCTGACCGCCTCCTTTCCAGGTTTTTCGGGAGTGATTTGCCTGGGCTGGAGATAACAGTGGGCGTTCCGACGCAGACCAACGCCGATATTAACACCAGCGGTGGAGAAATCGAGGTCAGCGGGTTGGAAGGCTCGGTGGACGCCAAGACCAGCGGGGGCGGGATCGACTGCAGCCGGATCGCTGGACCAGTGGTGGCGCATACCGCCGGCGGCTCGATCCACTGTGAAGGCATCACTGGCAGCCTCGAGGCGAAGACTGCCGGCGGCTCGATCAGGGCGGAGGGCCTGTCTGGAGACGGAAACCTTCAGACCAGCGGCGGCGGGATTTCGGCCAATGGCTGCAGCGGTATGCTGACTGCCGGAACCAGCGGCGGTTCCATAAAGGTCCTCGGCCACTCGGGCGGGCTGACCGCCGAAACCAGCGGCGGTAATATCGATGTCGAATTCAGCAGCCCGCCGGCCCGGGACAGCGAGCTGAAAACCACGGGCGGCGGCATCACGCTGGCCGTTCCCCCGCAGAGCGGGGCCTGGCTCTCCGCCAGAACCATCGGCGGCAGTGTGACTATCGACCTGCCCATCCAGGTGCAGGGAACGATCGAAGGAAGCTCGATCGAGGGCCGGATCGGCGAAGGCGGGCCGAAACTGACCCTCAAGACTGTCGGCGGATCGATCAGTATCACGGCTTCAGACTGAAGTCTCGGCTCAAGCCGCCGCCCGGCGGAAACAATCGATGGCCCGGCTGACGTCATCCCCGGAAACGTCCAGGTGGGTGACCAGCCGGGTCTTGTTTTTGCCCAGCGGGTCGACACGCACGCCCAGCTCGCCCAGCCGGCGGCAGAGCTGGTCTGCGGCCGGGGCCGGCGGAGCGGTCTGCACCATGATGATGTTGGTTTCCACGGTTTCCGGGCTGGTGGAAATTCCAGGGATTTCGGCGAGCGCCCCGGCCAGCCGCTTGGCGTTGGCATGGTCCTCGGCCAGGCGCGCCACGTTATGCTCCAGCGCGTAGAGGCCGGCCGCGGCGATCACTCCCGCCTGGCGCATTCCTCCGCCCATCCGCTTGCGCACCCGCCTGGCCTCGAGGATGAACTCCCTCGAACCGGTCACCATCGAACCCACCGGCGCGCCCAGTCCCTTGGAAAGGCAGAACATCACGCAGTCAACGCCGGCGGTCAATTGGTCCACACCCAGGCCCAGGGCCGCCGCGCTGTTGAATATACGCGCTCCGTCCAGGTGCACGGGTATTCCCCGGCTGCGGGCCAGGGAGATAACGGAGCGCATGCGCTCGACCGGGTAAATCCTCCCGCCGGCGATGTTGGCCGTGTTTTCGAGGCTGATGCAGCCGGTGGGCGCCACGTAGTAGATGTCCGGATGGATGGCGGCTTCCACCTGATCGGCTGTCGGGGCGCCCTGAGCGCCGTCGATCACGCGGGGAATCAGCCCGGAAAAGACGGCCATGCTGCTCAGCTCGTAGTTGTACACGTGGCTCAGCCGGTCGCAGATCACTTCGCTGCCGGGACGGGTGAGCACATCGAGGCAGACGGCGTTGCCCATCGAGCCGGTGGGTACGAAAAGGGCCGCCTCCCGGCCGAAAATTCCGGCGGCCCGCTCTTCCAGCCGGTTGACCGTGGGGTCCTCGGCATAAACGTCATCGCCGACTTCGGCATCGTACATCGCCCGGCGCATCGCTTCCGAGGGCCGGGTGACTGTGTCACTGCGCAGGTCGATTACCTTGTCCACTCTCGTCTTCGCCTCCAATTACCGGGTTGGCGTAGCAGTACAGGCAGCCGCAGCGGCAGGGTTGTTCGCGGTAGCTGCCGATATCGATACTTTCGTGGCAGAGGCAGCCGGTCGATTTACGCTGCCCCTTGTCCTGTCTGTGGCTCAGCTGAATGTCGTAAAGACTCGCGATCAGGCCGTGGTCGATACAGCTTCCCGCTTCGAGGTTTTCGATGCCCCTGGCCACCAGCTCCGCCTCGCAGCAGGTCAGGAGCCTGATCCGGCGTTCGGCGGCCAGATCGGCCATGCCCGCCGCAACCTCGGCCAGCCTGGCCGTTTCCGGATAGACGAAATTGAAGCCCCGGATCCGCTTTTCGCGCAATTCGATCTTGCGGTAGCGGTCCATGAAACTCACCGTACACCTGTCGACACCCAGCCGGGCGGCGAAATCGAGCAGCCGTCTGAATTGCCGCAGGTTATTGGACTCGCCGTCGGCGGTGCGGTAGAACACCACCGGGTCGAACCGCCAGCGGACCGCCCGCGGCCCGAAGACAGTCACGAGCGTTCTCATCTGCTCCAGGCGGTCTTTCATGGGCGGCAGATGCGGTTCGAGCAGGGGGTCGGGGCTATTGAGCGTAAAGTTAAACAGCAGATTCCAGCCCGACAACTCTTTCAGGCGGCTCAGCAGGGCGCCGAAATTTTTGCTCCAGAAAACGATTGCCTCCACTTCTTCCCGTCCTGCTGTCACCCGGCGCAGGCTGCCGTTGAAAGGATTGAGCAGGGAAAAGTTTCCGGAGGCAAGGCAGTGCAGGAACCAGTCGAGGTAGAAGGCGGGAATGTCTGTGCGGCGGCTGGCGGACAGGATTTTTTTCATCGGGTCGCAAAAAGAAAAATCGTTCCACGGCACGTGGAAACGATTTCTTGTAAAGGGACTGACCGCGGCTTAGATTATCGAAGCGAGAGCCTGCGCCTGAGGGGCGCTATCTCCCGGCTTTTACTGTCACTCCCCGGTTTCCCTGGCGACGCGCCAGGTATTCGGAGTAGGTGATGATCCTTTCCCGGTGGTCGTAGCGCGAACTCCTGCCATAGTCCCGGCTGTATGCGTTGCGCTGCCCGGCGGGCAGGTTCGAGCGGACCTGGCTGCCGCGGTTGGCCTGGTACCGGTAGTTCGAACCGGGGAAGCCGGTCGAGCCGAGCCGGCTGTCATTGTTCCAGCGGAAAACGTCCGGGCAGTTGTATCCGCTCGACGAACCGTAGAATTGGAACGAACGCTGGTCGGCACGGAATTGCGGCCAGTAATATACCGGGCGTTCATAGCCGATCCGGGGGGAGTTGAGTGTCGGCCGGGGGCCGGCCACGGCGACCTCCACCGGCTGAAACATCACGAACGGGATGGCCACGAGGACCGGAAAGAGCCTTTGTATTCGGAATGAACTCATGTACCCCTCCTTCTTAAACATAGCGCATGCCCACCGAATGTCAAGTAGGGCTATCTGCCTGGCGCTGGTCCTCATGTGCTGGTGGTCGAGCGGCCGGGCGGCTCAGGAAGCGGACAGCATTGGCACCCTGGAGAGACAGTTGGAGGAGCGACTGCCGCCGGGATTCATGGATTCGGTCCGCACCGACAGTGCGATGCTGACCGACAGGAGAGTCAAAAGTCCGGGCGGAGCGGTGCTGCGGGCTATGGCGCTTCCCGGCTGGGGCCAGTATTACACCGGCCACCCGGTCAGGGGAACGGTCACGGCCGTGCTGGAGACCGCTTTTATCGCCGGGATGGTGTCTAATTTCCGCGACCGCGCCCGTCTGCGGGACGATCTGTCGGGGCTGGAGAGGGAGAAGGGAGAGGACTGGCCGGTGGACGATCCGCAGCGCCTGGAGCTGAACTCCCGGATAAAGAGCTATCAGCGCAAGGCCGGCGATTTCATGGCTTACGGGATCACCACCCTGGCTCTCGGCATGCTCGACAGCTTCGTCAGCGCCCACCTTTACCGTTTCGACCGCAACTTCCAGGTGAGCACCGATGGCCGCGGGCGGCTGGTGCTGGCCTGCCGCTTCTGAGTCGCCGCAAAACGAAAAAACGCGCCTATGGCGCGCTTAAGTTACCTGCCCGGCCTGCCCGTATTTGCTCGGCCTGTCACTCTCCGGCCAGGAGCTAGTCCACGTTTTTTTCAGCTCCTCGGGAGCGAACGGCTTGCACAGGTAGGCCCTGCTTACCATTTTTGAGCACTCAGTTACGTTCCAGTCAATATCTCATTCGACTGCTCGCAGCGAGCGGGGGAGCGACGATGCACCAGAAAGTGAGCCGCAGGAACTGGATCGCCACTTTTTCCGGCCTGATCGCCGCGGGCGGACTGTTCGGCAAGGCCGGTTGCAGCCCCGGAAGCCGGGGCGGGACGAGTCCGGCGCGTTTCGGTGATTTCCGCCATTTTTTCGGCGATCTGCACAACCATTCGGAAATGGGCTACGCCAAGGGTTCGCTCGACCGGGTGTTCGACATCGCCGCCGGCCATCTGGACTTTATCTCCCACACGCCGCACAGCCATTGGCACGACCTGCCCAGCATGGAGGGCGGCAAGGAGAAAATCTGGCTGGACGGCTTCGAGGCCACCCGCAGGCTCTACCCGCGCCTGGCTGAACTAAACGAGCAGTACCACGAGCCGGGCCGGTTCGTCACTTTTCCGGGCTACGAATGGCATTCGTCCTATTACGGCGACTTCTGTATCATCTTCCCCACCACCGATAGCCCGCTGACTTTCTACGACAGCCTGAAAGAGCTGCAGGAATTCGCCGCCGGCAAGAAAGCGCTGCTGGTTCCCCATCACCCGGCCTACCTGAGCGGGCAGCGCGGCGCGAACCCCGAACACTGGGACGGGCGGGTGACCAAACACCTGGAAATCTTCTCCGAACACGGCAACGCGGAAACCGATGAGGGTCCGCTGGATTACATCCGCCATTCGATGGGCGGCCGCTGGACACCCAACACCCTGCAGGCGATCCTGGCTTCCGGCCGCCGGGTGGGCGTC
>JAZDIG010000052.1:0-7970 GCA_043805105.1 Candidatus Glassiibacteriota bacterium
GTAGCGGCCGAGGATACGGGGAAAGGTGCCGTACCAGCGCGGGTGGGGCTTGCCCCGGCCCAGGGGCCCGTCCGGCCGGACCGCCACGCCGTCGGAGCCGAACGAGACCAGCGGGTGGGCCATCGCCGTACGCACGTCATCCTCGCTCATCAGGAAATAGACGCAAGGTACACCGCCGCCCTCCTCGGCCAACAGGTCAAAAAGCACCTCGGTGGGTTCGCCCCCGCGCTTCTCGATTACCTCGTTCATCCGCAGGCCCACCAGATCGCGGTTTTTCTCCTGAGTGGTGGAGACAATCAGCATACTTTCCCAGCCCGCGCTCGAGGTGTAATGGTTGTACCAGTCGGGCCGGCCGCCGCCGTAGATCGCCGCCTTAATCTTCTCCCGCCAGGCCGGATCGCGCAGGCGCTCGAGCATGGCCGCCCGGCCGCCGTCCTGGCCCTCGGGGGGGATCAGCGCGGCCAGGTCGTTCTGGCCGGCGATGTAGGGGTACATGTTGGCCGTGGCCTCGACCCCCTCCGCCCGCGCCCGCTCGAAAGCCGCCAATACATCGTTCATCCGGCCCCAGAGCCGTCGTTCGGCGATCTTGAGGTGGAGCACGTCCACCGGCAGGTGCGCCTCCCGGCCGATCCGGAAAGCTTCCTCCAGGGCTTCGAAAATCAGCGGGCCCTCGTCCCGGATATGGGTCGAATAGATGCCGCCGAAGGGCGCGACGGCTTTGGCCATCGCGATCAGCTCTTTTTCACTGAGCGGACTGCCCAGCAGGGCGCTCGACACCCCCAGCGCCCCCTGCTGCATCGCCTCGGCCACCAGTCCGGCCATCCGGGAAATTTCCTCTTCCGTGGCCGGGCGGTTGGTGTCGCCCATCACGCAGCGGCGCACGGTCATCGAACCGACAAAGCTGCCCACGTTTACCGAAATGCTGTCCCGCAGCAGGCGGTCGAAATACTGGCCGAGCGTTTTCCAGTCGACATCCAGGTCCCAGAGCGGGCTTTCGAGATGGCCCGCGGCCGAATCGGCCGGGTTCAGCGGCCCGGCCGAAGTGGCCTCGCCGATTATTTCGGTGGTGACTCCCTGCCGGATCTTGCTTTCGGCGTTGCCGTCCACCAGGAGGCTGTAATCGGAATGGCTGTGGATGTCGATCACACCCGGGGCCACGATCAGCCCGGCGGCGTCGATCACGCGCTTTGCGTGCGCCCCGGAGAGATCGCCCACTGCGGCGATCCGGTCGCCGGCGATACCCACGTCCGCCCGGAAACGCTCCGCCCCGCTGCCATCGACCACGGTCCCGCCGGTTATCAGGATGTCGAATTCACGCTGCGGGCCGCCGCAGCCGGCGGCCAGAGCCAGTGCGGCAGCCGCGACAATACTGTTCAGCCTTTTCATGCCGACCTCCGCCTGTGGGTTTACCTGTCTCCCAGCCGCCGCACTTCGATCCCGGCCTGCGGGTCCACCGCCACCGCCTCGATCTCCACCGCTATCCCAAGGGGCAATTTCGCCACCTGCACGGTGCTGCGCGCCGGCCTCACCGATCCGAACCTCTGGGCGTAAACTTCGTTCATCGCCGCGAAGTCGCCGATATCGGTGAGGAAGACCGTGGTCTTGATTACGTCGGCCAGAGAAGCGCCGGCATCCTCCAGCACGGCCTGGACGTTGTCCAGGGTCAGGCGGGCCTGTTCCTGAATCCCGCCCAGGATCACTTCGCCGGTGGCGGCGATCACCGGGCCCTGGCCCGATACGTAAATGAAGCCGCCGGCCCTGACCCAGGGGGAATAAGGACCTTTGGGTGCGGGTACCTTGCCTGCCATCGAAGAGCCTCCTTGATCGTTTCCAAAGTTTTCATTCTGGTTCGAAAATCCAGCCGAATCAGGTTCCAACGCTAATAAAGGCGACCGGACATGTCAACCGTACCGCCCGTAGACGGTTGACTGGCTTGGAGGGCGCTGGTATCTTGAAGAAGTGTTCTGGCAAGAAACGGCCCAACCGGGAGGGAAATCCTGAAAGCGCTCGTTCTGGAAGCCTACAACCGCCTGGTCTACACCGACATTCCCGCGCCTGTGATCGCGCCCGACGAGGTGCTGGTGCGGGTGGCCGCGGTCGGGATCTGCGGCAGCGACGTCCACGGCCTGGACGGCAGCACCGGCAGAAGGATTCCGCCGCTGGTGATGGGCCACGAGGCGGCCGGGGTGATCGAAAAGACCGGTGAGGCGGTCGAGGGGATAACGCCCGGAACGCGGGTCACTTTCGATTCCACCATCTACTGCGGCCGGTGCGAGTTCTGCCGGCAGGGCCGGGTCAACCTCTGCGGCCACCGGAAAGTTTTTGGGGTCTCCTGCGATGAGTACCGTCAGGACGGGGCCTATGCCGAACTGGTGGCGGTCCCGGCGCGTGGAGTCTACCCCCTGGCCGATCCGGTGAGCTTCGAAGAGGCCGCCTGCGTCGAGCCGTTGTCGGTGGCAGTGCACGCGGCCAACCGCGCCGCCGGCATCGCCCAGGGTGACCTGGCGGTGGTGTTCGGCGCCGGGATGATCGGCCAGCTTATCCTCCAGGTACTGGTTTCCCGCCGCTGCCGGCGGGTTGTCGTGTCGGACCCCGACCATCGCCGCCGCGAGCTGGCGCTGGCGCTGGGAGCCGAGACAGCGTTCGACCCGCAGGAAGTGGACGTAGCCGCGAAAATCCTCGAACTGACCGCCGGGGCCGGCGCCAGCCTGGCCTTCGATGCGGTGGGGATTGACCAGACCGTGACGGCCGGAATCGGCTGCCTGGCCAAAGGCGGAAAGCTCGTGCTGGTGGGCAATTTCCGGCCCACGGTAAGTCTAATGCTTCAGCGGACAGTGGTGCGCGAAATCGAGATCTACGGCAGCTGCGCCTCCGCCGGCGAATACCCCGAATGCCTGGACCTGCTCGCCCGGGGCGCGGTGAAAGTCGAGCCGCTGATCAGCGCGGTCGCGCCCCTGGCCGAGGGTCCGGCCTGGTTCGACCGGCTCTACAAGGGCGAACCGGGCCTGTTGAAAGTGATCCTCAAACCGTAAACGGTAGCGTCCTGGGAAATATTACTTCGGGAATCGTAAAGCAGATTGCATTTATATAGAATATGGAGTTGTTGGATCGGAGGCTATAAGAAGCCCCGAAACATAGAGATTCTCTGATTGGAGCGTGTAGCAGCCCCGCAATTTCCATCGCGGCCCCCTAGATGATTCCAGGGGCAGGCAGGCCATTTCGAGGACGGTTGCGGGGAGAAGAGGGAGGAGTCCTCGAAGGCGACCACCGATGGAGCGTAGTAGAAGACTCGAATGTCGGAAATAACCTTTGTTTCTTTCAGTTATGAAAGAAACGCTTTTGGTTCTTTTGGCGACAAAAGAACAAATAAGCCTTTGATGAGTAAGTAGATAGACTTCAGGCAGAATTCCAAAGGATATTGTCAGCCGGATATTCATGAACCGTAAACAAGTAAAAATCCGGAAAGAGACTATGGATACGGAAGCGGTGAAAAATTTCGACCTGAAAGGCCGGGTGGCGATAGTCACCGGCGCCAGCCGCGGGCTGGGCCAGTATTTCGGCCGGGCGCTGGCCCACGCCGGCGCGGACCTGGTGATCACCAGCCGCCACCCGGAGACACTCGAAGATTTCAGCCGGGAAATTGAATATCTCGGCCGCCGCGCGCTGCCGCTCGAGCTGGACGTTTCCGA
Organism: Candidatus Glassiibacteriota bacterium; assembly: GCA_043805105.1. Classification (GTDB taxonomy): domain Bacteria; phylum Gemmatimonadota; class Glassbacteria; order GWA2-58-10; family GWA2-58-10; genus JAZDIG01. The sequence goes on from JAZDIG010000052.1 coordinate 3,690, forward strand.
CCAGGCCAGTATCCGGCGGATGGCCGAAAGAGCGTTCGAACACTACGGCCGGATCGACATCCTGGTCAATAACGCTGGCTGCAACGTGCGCAAGCCCGCCGCTGAAATCACCTGGGAGGACTGGAACCTGGTGCTGGATACGAATCTTCGCGGCACGTTCTTCGTGGCGCAGGAAGCGGCCAAAAGGATGATCCCGGCGGGCTACGGCCGGATCATCAACATCGGCTCGGTGACCAGCGTGTTCGGCTACGCCGGGATGGCGCCCTATTGTGCCAGCCGCGGCGGAGTGCGCCAGCTCACCATGAGCCTGGCCGATGACTGGGGCAGGCACGGGATCACGGTCAACTGCCTGGCCCCGGGCTGGTTCAAGACCGCTCAGAGCGCGGTGCTGTACGAGGATACCGAATGGGTGGCCTACCTGACCGACCGCATCCCGCTCAAACGGCCCGGCCTGCCCTCGGACCTGGACGGCGCGATTGTGTTCCTGGCCGGCGAATCGAGCCGCTATATCACCGGCCAGACCATCCTGGTGGACGGCGGCATTTCGACCGGCGCGACCCGGGCCCTGCCGAAAAAGTAAAAAACCTCACGACAGGCCGCATAGGCTCGAACCGACATATTGCTGGAAGTTATCCCGGCTAAAGAGCGGCCTGCCTGTCGCCCTTATCGGCGTCCGGACTGGATTACCATAAAACGAAGCTTCGAAGAATTCTCTTTAAAAGCGTGTTGTAAAAACCTTCCGTTTTCGAAAAAATGGAAAATCTATAGAGTGGCATTGTAGTAAGAACCTATGTAATTATCTATAGCGCAATGTGTTAGCGTAGGGGCGACGCATGCGTCGCCCCTACAATCCATGTTCCTTACTCTGCACACGAGAATAATTCAACACGCTTTTAATAAATCCGTATTGCTCCCTATTTCCCCAGTTCCACCTTATTCCCGCTCCAGCTCTCGTACTCTGTGATTATATCCTGTTCGCTTACGAAAGGCTTGTAAACCAGCCGGGCCTTGAAACCGTATTCCTGTCCCACCTTGTAATCGTAGATCAGGTAATGGAAATCCCAGGCCGGGCTGGAGCGCGGAGTGACCCGGCCCCCGCTGGAAGGCGAATGTGAGAAACGCAGCGGGCCGGCCTGGTCGAACATCAGCATGATCAGCATGTCCCCGCGCCGTCCGTAATAGAACGGATAACTGTAGCCGTACTGGGAATAGTCGTTGAACAGCCGCCTGGGGTAGGTGTCGGCGAAAGTCGGGTTCTGTGTGTCCTCCACCCAGCGCACCGAGCTTTTCTCGTTGTGTTCGGGCGAGATGAAAGCCAGCCAGCGGTTATTGGTTTCCCCCGGCTTGCGGCCGATGAAATAATACTCCCTGGAGACGTGCGTGTTGATATAGGAGGCCCAGAACAGCCCGATATACCCACGGTCGAATGTCTCGGCCCGCGGCACGCACTTGAACTCCATGTCGATATAGTGCGGGGCGCTCACCGTAAAGCGGGTCCAGCTCTCCAGCTGGTGCAGTTTGGTGGGCGGCTGATGCAGCAGCACGGAGTTTTCGCCGCTGCGCTCGATTGACATGGGCGAGGAGCGCGGCTCGAACAAAACCTCGGCGGGTTCGGTCCATTTCTGCCCGTCGAAAATGTGCTCGAAGTTGAGCCCGGCCACTCCGGGCTGGAAAAGCATGGTCGTATCGGCACGGTGGCGCAGGACGTTGATCCCGTTGTACCAGGCGCGGTGGCCCGGGAATTCCTCGTTGTCGGCGAAAACCGCCTGGAGGTCCCCCGCGCTGATACTTACCGAATGGGGGCTGTCGCCCTGCTGCGCCACGGACACTGGAACCGAGGCGAGAAGCAGCCCGCAAAGTAGAAAAAGCGATCCTTTCATCAGCGGTCCTTTCATGGTTTAAGTCCGGAAGAAACGTCGGGATTTCAGCCCGGAAAAAATTTTGATTCGCTGCTAATTTTTATCACCTTCGCCTCCGCCTGGCAAGCCCTATTTTCCTTTGAGGAATCTTCGCCGGAACTTATAATGATTCCCGCTCCACCTGTAAACAGGGCGCCTCATCTCCGCCGGAGAGATCACCTCCCGTCGAGTGCCCGGGCCCTGCCCAAGAAACAGCTCAGCCATAAACCGTACCAGGGGGACACGATGAAAATAATCGTACCGCTGCTATTAGCACTCGCCACCCGGCTTTCCGCCGCCCCGGCGACCGATACCCTGCTCTACCATACCGACTTCTCCTCTCTATCGCCCGGCAAGTTTGGCCAGTACGCCTCGCCGGCCTTCCCCGAGTACCACAACGTGCCGATGCAGTTCACCGATGGCTGGGAGATCGTCAACAACCGCACCCCGGATGAATGGAAAGTGTTCGAGCACGAGGGCGGCCGGGTGCTGGAGTACCTGGGCTACAACAACACGGTCTGGACCCACGATTTCATCTATGCGATCATCGCCACCGGCGATCCCTTGTGGGGCGATTACGACCTGGAGGTGAAGTTCACCCCGCTCAGCACAGCCGACCTCTCCGGCATCGTTTTCCGCTACCGGGACGGCCGGCACTACTACGTGTTCGGTTTCGGCCCCGGCGACACGCTCTCGCTCCGCTACCGGGACGGTGAAAAGGGCTTCCGCCGGGACGGCTGGAAAGTGCTCGGCACCGCTGTCAGAACTCTCGACAAAACCCGGACTTATGTTTTCCGGGTCGAGGCGCGGGGAGAAAAATTACGCTGCTTCGTGGATAGCGACAAGGTGTTCGACCTCACCGACAAGCGCTACGCAGGCGGCAAGATCGGTCTGTTCGCCCAGGCGCCGGTGCGATACCATGAAGTCACCGTGTCGACAGCTCCTGATTCAAAGCGGAAATTCCTCGCCGCCGCCCGGACCTGTCAGGCCGAGCTGGACTCCCTGCGAAGGGCCAATCCCCGGCCCGTGCTCTGGAAGCGGATCAGCACCGGAGATTTCGGGGTGGCGCGGGCCCTGCGGCTGGGCGACCTGGACGGCGATGGCCGCACCGACTTCCTGCTGGCGCAGAACATCCCCTTTTTCGGCGGCAATTACAACCGGATAAGCTGCCTGACCGCCCTGGACGCCGACGGCCGCCTGCTCTGGCAGACCGGCACACCGGACCCGGACCACGCCTGGCTGACTTACGATGTCGCCGTCCAGATTCACGATATCGATGACGATGGCCGGGCGGAGGTAATTTATGCCGATGAGCGCTGGATTAAGATCCTGGACGGCCGGACCGGCAGGCTCGAACGCCAGCACCAGGTCCTCGAATCGAAATTTTTACCCGGTGAAACTTCCTGGAAGGAATACCAGCATTACTACCGCCGCGACCTCCTGCACTACCTGAACGTGGACTGTTTCGCTTTCTGCGATCTGCGCGGCACGGGCAAGCCCCTGGACGTAATCATCAAGGACCGCCACACCCGGCTCTGGGCTTACGACAACAATTTCAACCTGCTCTGGACCGCCAGCGCCAACCTGGGGCATTACCCATCTTTCCACGACTGCGATGGCGACGGCCGGGACGAAGTCTACCTGGGCTTCACCCTGTTCGACAACGACGGCAAAGTTATCTGGACTCTGGATGACCAGCTCCAGGAGCACGCGGATGGGATAGCGGGCGGAGACTTCTGCCTGGACGGCGGCGACCAGACCGTGTTCATCACGGCCAGCGATGACGGCGTGGCGGTGGTGGATACCAGGGGGAAAATTCTGCTGCACGACCGGGTGGGCCACGCCCAGACTCCTTCCGTGGCGAACTTCCGGCCCGACCGGCCGGGACTGGAGCTGTGCAACATCAATTTCTGGGGGGAGCCGGGCCTGATCACCCTCTACGGCTGCCGAGGGGAGAAGATCACGGACTTCGAGCTGATCCACCAGGGATCGCCGGTCCTGCCGGTCAACTGGCGGGGGGACGGCACGGAATTCATCCTGCTGAGCACAGATCCGGTCCAGGGCGGGATGGTGGACGGCTGGGGCCGGCGGGCGGTGATGTTCCCGGACGACGGCCATCCGGACCTGGCCTGCCTGGTGGCCGACCTGACCGGCGATCCCAGAGATGAAATCATCACCTGGGACCCGCAGTGGATTTACATCTACACCCAGAGCGACACGTTCAGCGGGGACAGCATTTACGCCCCCAAACGGCCGCCGGAGTACAACGAATCCAATTACCGGCCCGAAGTGAGCTGGCCGGGGTGGAAGAAATAGAAAAGGGCGGGACTCAGCCGCCCACTACCCCGCCGGAAGCCGGAATTCAGAAGCCAGGAGCCAGAAG
>JAZDIG010000053.1:0-2767 GCA_043805105.1 Candidatus Glassiibacteriota bacterium
CTTGCGGATCGTTTCCTTATAGGGGATGCGCGGCTTGATGTATTCCGCCTCGACGTTGAACTTGCGTTTCAGCCGACCGAGAATCACATCCAGATGCAGCTCGCCCAAGGCCCACACCATCTGCTGGTGCAGCTCGCCGTCGAAATAGCTGTTAAAGGAGCGGTCTTCCTCGTGCAGCTTGCGCAGGCCGGTGGAGATCTTATCTTCGTCGCCGCGGGTCTTGGGAACGATCGCCACGTTCATCACCGGTTTCGGGAAATTGATGTCCGGCAGCTTGAGCGGGCGGTTCTTGAAGCTGAGCGTGTTTCCGGTGTGAGTTTCCTTGAGCTTGGCCACCACGCCGATGTCGCCGGCAACGAGTTCTTCCACCTCGGTGCGATCCCGGCCCTGCATCACGCTCAGGTGTCCCAGCCGCTCGGATTTGCCCACATTGACATTGAGCACCTCGTCGCCGGTTTTGAGCACTCCGGAGAAGACTCGGAAAAAGCTCATTTCGCCCACGTGCGGTTCGGTGATCGTCTTGAAAACCAAAGCCATCACCGGGCCTTTCGGATCGGGCGCCACTTCCGCCGGCTCCTTTTCACCCTCGGCCTTGAACGCCGGGAACATCGTGGGGTCCGGCATCACGCCGGCCAGGCCGGCCAGGGCCTGCTGGACGCCGAAAGTAGTGGCGGCCGAGCCGCAGAAGACGGGGACGAAATTGCGGTTGAGGATTCCTTTCTGCAGGGCGCGGCCGATCTCCTCGTCGGAGAGCTTCTCATCGGCGAAATACTTTTCCATCAGCTCCTCGTCCTGTTCGGCCACGTCCTCGATGAACTCCGTGTAAATCTTCTCGACCTGGTCGGCCATGTCGGCCGGGACGTCTTCGAGCTTGAACTCGCCTTTCTGGGTACCGGGTACGCCGATACAGGCCTTGCGGCTCATCACGTCCACCACGCCGCGGAAGCTCTCTCCCTCGCCGACCGGCAGGGTAAGCGGAACGATGTGGCCGCCGAAGCGGTTCTTGAGCTGTTCGAGGGTGCGGCTGAAATTGGCGTGCTCCTTGTCCAGCATGTTAATGAAGACCACCACCGGCATGTTCTGCTCCGCCGCCTTCTTCCACATCAGCTCCGTACCGATCTCCACTCCGCTGGCGGCATGGACCACGAGCAGGGCGCAGTCGGCGCCGCGCAGGGCCGCGGCCGCATCGCCGATAAAATCCAGGTAGCCGGGGGCATCGATCAGATTGATTTTCGTCTTGTCCAATTCGGCGTAGGCGACCGAAAGGTTGATCGAGATTTTGCGTTCGATTTCATCCTGGCTGAAATCGGTGAGGGAATTGCCTTCGTCCACGCTACCAAGCCGTTTAGAGGAGCCGGCGGCAAAACAGAGCGCACCCGTGAGGCTCGTTTTGCCGCAGCTTCCGTGTCCTACCACTGCGATATTCCGGATGTCCTTGCTGTCGTATTTCTTCATTATCTGCTCCCGGCAGTCAAAAGAGGCTATATACGGATATGAGTAACTTATTGCAGAGTTATATTATATAAAAAGCTGGCGCCGGAGTGTCAAGAAAGATGCAAAGGAACTCCGGCGCCAGAAGCGTACGGCCGCTAAACCAAACCCGCCCACCAGAGATCAGAACGAACTTATTACGTAGTGGACCCACCCCGAGTTTTTGCCGCCCGGCTCGGCGAACAACAGGTGCGACTCCTCCACCAGTCCGCGGGCGTAAAGGTTGTGGGCATCGGTGGAGCAGGTCTGGTTCTCCACGCAGAAGAACTGGTTTTGCGGCTGGATGTAAACCACCATGTGGGTGAACTGGGCCGAGGCCTGCAGCTCCAGCCGCACCCTCGCCTCCCGGTACTCGATCCAGGCCGGGTTTTCAGGCCGCATTCCCCAGTACACGTCGTCCAGCACCAGGTCGGGCACGGGCGTGGGAGTGCGGATGTCGTAGGGGGCGCCATCCAGGTCTTCGAGCTTGCCGGTGGGCATCAGATTGACCGCCTCGTGGTGCTTCTGCGCCGGTACGCACAGTATGGCGCTCTCGCGCGAGCCGAGGAAGCGGAAGTAGGGATGGAAAGCGATACCGTAAGGGAGCCTGAGGCTGTCGCGGTTGGCGACTTCGTAGTCGATCCGCAGGCCGCTGTCATCCAGAGTATAGACCAGGGTCAGGCGATGTTCGAAGCCGAACTTCGCATACAGCTCGGAGCCGGGAGTGAAATCGATCCAGGTTTTGACGGTTGCGCCCTGGTCCGTGGCCGGGAGAATCTCGTACTGCCAGGGGACGCTACGCACCAGGCCGTGCAGGAAGCGGTCGCCATCGTTGAGGCCGAAGTCGAAGGTCCGGCCCCCGAAGCTGAATTTGCCCCCGGCCACCCGGTTGGGAGTGGGATAGAGCACCGGATTGCCCGGATTGGCGCCGGTGAAAGACGCCAGGTCCTCGGGTCCGTAGATCAACTCCTGGCCATCGTAGATCAGACTGAACAGGTTGGCTCCGGCCCAGGGGGCCAGGGAGGCTTCGAGGGGGTGCTCCCCGAGGCGCCTGAGCACCACCACCTGATGGCCGGCGGCTTCTCTGGTTTCGGCGACGAACCTGGCGGCGCTCTTCTGCATGGCGGATTCCTCCTTGCTGCCGCATCCGGCCGCACTCAGGGCGGCAACTGACAGTGCGACGATTGACGATTTCACTCCGGGTGACAGCTTGAACATTTCCCGCTCCTGGCTTGGGTGTGGACGGCTAACGTGGAATGCGATTCGACTTTCCCTGGTCGTGGGCGCGCCCCTTGTT
>JAZDIG010000054.1:0-8654 GCA_043805105.1 Candidatus Glassiibacteriota bacterium
TGCGGCTGGAGACCTGCCGCCGGGTTTCCGCGACCTGGTCAAGATCGACATGCACGCCCACATCTTCGAATACATCCCCGGCTTCGAGGATTTCCTGCGGGAAAACAACCTGCGCCTCTTGAATATCTGCGTGCCGGCTACCGATTCGGTACACATGAAATGGCAGGAAGAGTTCGCCGAACTGATGCACCTGCGTTATGGCAAGCTCCATCCCTTCGCTTCCACTTTTCCGGTGTACGGTACTTTTACGCCCGGCTGGAGCGAGCGGGCAATCGCCTGGCTGGATGATTCATTCGAACAGGGCGCGGTCCTGACCAAGATCTGGAAGGAAGTAGGCATGGAGCTCAAAACTCCCTCGGGCCAATTCCTCATGCCGGACAACCCGGTCCTGGACCCGGTCTACGATCACCTCGCCCGCCTGGGCAAGCCCCTGATCGCCCATCTGGCCGAACCCATCATGGCCTGGCAGCCCCTGGCCCCAGGCGATAAGACGAGTTACTACGCGACCCACCCGGAATGGCACTTTTACGGCCGGAAAGACATGCCTACCTGGGAGCAGATCATCCAGGCCCGCGATCACGTCCTGGAAAAACATCCCGACCTGATCTTTATCGGCGCGCACCTGGGAAGCCTGGAACACAACGTCGATGAGGTAGCCAAAAGGCTCGACCGTTACCCGAAATTTTTCGTCGAGATCGGCGGGAGAGTCCCGTTCCTGATGAAACAGCCGAAAGAGAAAGTCCGGGCCTTTTTTATCCGCTACCAGGACCGGATCATGTACGGCACCGATATCGCCCGCCTGCCGGGAGAATCGCCGCTGCTGTTTAAGGCCCAGAGAGAGAAGTACTTCGCCGGGGAACTCGAACGCTACCTGCGCGACTACCGCTATCTCGCCCTGGATGAGAAAATCAGCTCGAGAGGCGAAAGCGTGGAGGGCCTGGGCCTGCCGAAAGAAGTCCTGGAAAAGGTCTATTCGCGCAACGCCATCCGGATCGTGCCGGGAATGGAAAATTAGCCTCAGGCGGCGTGGTTATTCGTAAAGCAGGTATTTACGCCGCAGCGTCTTGAAGGTCTCCAGCTCTTTCCGCCAGCCGGCCGCGATTTCCTCAGGCGGCACCCCGGCGGCAAGCTGCTGTTTCACCTCTCGCCTGCCGATCCAGCGGTCGATCCGGTCGATCCGGTAGCGGTCGGGGTACAGCCGCCTGATTGTACCGATCAGGTGGAGGCCGGCGGTCACGCTGTCGAAAGCTTTCCGGTCGGTCACCCTGGCCCGGATTCCGCCGCAAGTTTCTCCGGAATAGACGAAGCCCCGGGGGGTGAAAACCGTGTCGGTGAACGCGATACCCGGGATCGCCGCCTGTCGCAGCTCCCCGGCCAGCCTGCGGCCGTCGATAAACGGCGCGCCGTAGATTTCGAACGGCAGGTCGGTGCCGCGGCCCACCGACAGGTTCGTCGCCTCCGCGATTCCAAGGCCCGGATAGAGTATCGCCGCCCGCAGGCTGCGCATGTTGGGCGATGGATCGACCCAGGCCAGCCCGGTGTCGTCGAAGTACATTTCCCGCTGCCAGCCTTTCATCGCCACCACGTCGAGCCTGGCGCCGATACCGAATTCGGCGTTGAACAGCCGCGCCAGCTCGCCCACGGTCATCCCGTGGCGCACCGGGATCGGGTAGTAAGCGATGAAGTCGCCTTGCAGCTCTTTCTCCAGCACCGGCCCCTCCACTGCCAAGCCCCCCACCGGGTTCGGCCGGTCGAGCACCAGGAAGCGCACCCCGGCCTCGGACGCTGCCTGCATGCAGAGCGCCAGGGTGGTGATGTAGGTGTAGAAACGGGTGCCGATGTCCTGGATGTCGAATACCAGGACGTCGAGGCCGGCGAGCCATTCCGGCCGCGGCTTTTTTACCTCGCCGTAAAGACTGTAAACCGGCAGGCTGTCCTTTTCCGCTGCCGCCGTCCCGTATTCGCCCTCGGCCTGCCCGGCCAGCCCGTGCTCCGGGGTGAATACCGCCGCCAGCTTCAACGCCTTACTGTCACGGAAGAGGTCGATTAGGTGCCGGCCGCGGCTGTCCCGGCCCGTATGGTTCGTGACCACGCCCACCCGGCTGCCGGCGATCACGGAGTAATTTTCATCGACCAGCACGTCCAGGCCGGTCCGCACCGCCTGGCGAGGCGGCGTACTCCCGGTATCCGCCCGGCAGGAGCCGGCGACCGAGGCCAATAGAATGATTGTCGCTAACCTGAACACTGGCGTGCCTCCCGGTATTCGCACCTGGTTACGTCCACAAGTTAGCTCCGGCCCCTGTCGACTTCAAGAGCGGAACTGCGGGACGGGGCGGGGATGGGTTGACAAGCCCCGAGTCAAAAACATATCTTTGCCCCTCATTGTTTAATTCTTAATTCGTTTCCGGAGGAGAGCTGGATCACCCGGCCGATAAACACCTGGAAGAAGCCGTCTCCCTTGCGCGCCAGGCCGGCGCAATCCTGATGGAGCATTTCGACACCGGCCTCGCGATCGACCTCAAAGGCGAGATCGATCCGGTGACCGAAGTCGACCGCCGGGTGGAGCGGTTCCTGGTCGAGAGCCTCCGGCAGCGGTTCCCGGACCACGACTTCCTGGCCGAGGAACAGACCCGGTCTACGGGGGGCAGAGAATACCGCTGGGTGATCGATCCGATCGACGGGACCACGAATTACGCCCACGGCTATCCCTGTTTCACGGTTTCCATCGCGCTCGAACGCGAAGGCCGGGCCGTTCTGGGAGTGATCTTTCAGCCGGCCACCGGGGAGATGTTCACCGTCACCGCCGGCGGCGGCGCCTGGCTCGGCCCCCGGCGGCTGGCCGCTTCCCATCGGGCGGAATCGCTGGACCAGTCCTACCTGGTCACCGGTTTTCCTTATAGCCTCCGCCGGCCGGGCGTGCTGGAACGCAACCTGCGCCGCTTCGAAAAGCTCCTGGGGGCCAGCTTCGCCGTGCGCCGCGATGGTTCGGCCGCTTACGACCTGGCCTGCGTGGCCGCCGGCCGCTTCGACGGCTTCTGGGAAGAAAACCTTAGCCACTGGGACACCGCTGCCGGCGCGCTGATGGTGCGCGAAGCCGGCGGCCTGGTCTCCGACTTCGCCGGCCGGCCGTTCGACCCCGCCACCAGCGGATCCGTGCTCGCCTCCGGCAACGAAAAGCTGCACCGGGAGTTGATCGCCGCCCTGGGCGAAAGTAAAATCTGAATCGGCGAAGTTTATTCCGACTACACTCTCTGGCTGACAGGCATGCACACCCCGAATAAAGTTCTTTTCAGCATTGCCCTGCTTATCTTCGGCTCAGGTCCGGTCGCCCCCGCTGCGGTATTCTCCGCCGATTCACCGCAGAGCGTGGCCCGTCTGCAGGAGGCTTTCGATGCCTCTCCGGCGCAGAAAAAGGCGCTGTACGCTGAAGTCATCAGGCTGGGCGGCCCGGACACCGCTCCCGATTCCCTGGCCCGTCTGGCCCGGGCCGTGGCCCTGCTGCAGCAGTCGATGGATGCGGAAGACGAGCTGGTGGACGAAATGACCCGGTCCGCTCCCGGGATTTCCCGCGTCCCGTTTCAGGCCCCGGCCTTTATTGGGGATTCCAGGCTGGCCGCTGAAGAAATCGGCTCGCTTGTCCCGGTATTCCCCTTCGCCTCGGCCTACGAGGCTTACGCCCTCGCAGTCGCCGCCCACTGGCAGGACGGCCGGGCCCTGCTCGAAGCTTCCCACCGTTACGCCCAGCGATTTCCCCTCAGCCGTTTCGGCAGGAGGCTCTATCTTTTGGCCGGCTGCCGGCTGTTGCTCGACAGGAATTACGCCCTGGCCCGGGAGAGCTTCGAGGCGCTGTGGCGGGAATCTCCGGCCAGCGGCCAGGCTCTGGATGCTTTCCAGCTCGCCTATAAGCTGAACGGCGCCGGCGGCTTGAAGCTGTCAGCCGACGAAATGCTCGCCTGGGCGGCCACCCAGGGGCGCAACGGCCATAACCAATTGCTCGATGTCATCAAACGTTTCCCACGCACTCCGGAATGCGAACGGGCTTACCTGCTGATTTTCCGCAATTTCAACAACGGCTTCTCCGCCCGCACTCTTTCGCGCAACCGCAGCCTGGCCGCTCAGCTGGACCGCCATTACGATCAGTTCAGCGGACAATTCCCGCAGAGCGAATATCTTCCCGAGGTGCTGCTGCTGTACAGCGAGTTCAATTACCGCTGCGGCAAGCGCTGCCAGGCAATCAGCCGCAAAAACGATTATTCCTGGCGGCATTACAAGAACCAGAGCCGGCGCCGGACGGCCGGCACTTATGGAGGTTACGCCGCCGGCCATTTCAGCCGGGTGACGCAGGTCGATTCAATCTGCATTAAACGGCTCGATGGTACGCCGGTCTTTTTCCGCGCCGCGCTGAATTACGCCCTGTCCCTGGTGGAAGAGGACCGTTACGCCGAGGCGCTGGGCAGGTTGGCTCTGCTGCTTTCAAACCGGCCGCCGGCTGAGCTGGAAACTCTGATCGCCTCCTGGGCCGGCCTGTTGTACTACCACGAGGGCCGGTTCCAGGCGGCGGATGACCTGCTGTCGAAATACGAGGATCAGTCCCGCAGCGCTCATGAGGGCTGGAAGAGACTGATGTTGTTTCTGGGCAAAAGCCGGCTCGCCTTGGGAGACAAATCCCGGGCTGCCCTGGCCCTGGCCACTCTGGCCCGCATTAGCCCGTACGGCTACCACGGCATCCGGGCCCGGGCCCTCAAGGACGGCCTCATCGAGGAAACGATCCCGTTCTGGATTTCGAGCCTGCCGGTGATTGCGCTGCCCCGGTTCCCGGACACTCTCAGCACGGTCGGCAGGGAAGTGGACGAAACGGCGCGGCACTGGCAGGAACTGGGATTCTTCGCCGAGGCGGCCTACGTCTACAGCCATGGCCTGTCGCTGGCCCCGGATGACCTGCTCCTGCGCTTCCGCCTCCACGAAAACTATTACCGGGCCGGATGGTTCCACCGCATCCTGCTCAACTTCCGCGGCCCGTTCAACGATTTTCTGCTGAGCGGCGGCCGCGGTCTGCCGGAAAATTTCTGGCGAGTGGCCTATCCCAATCCGCCGGCCAACGTGGAATTGATCGTCGCCGAGGGCGCCAGGCGGGGCATTCCGCCCGGGCTCATCACCGCAGTGATCAGGCAGGAATCCAATTTCCACCCGCGGGCCAAAAGCCATGCCGGCGCGGTGGGCCTGATGCAGCTCCTGCCCACGGTTGGCAGGCGGCTTTCCAGCGGCATGGGCCTGGGCCAGCTCACAGTCAGTCGCCTGTACGAACCCGAGGTCAATATCAAGCTGGGAGTGAAGTTCCTGGCCGGCAATCTCGCCAGATACGAAGGCAATATCGCCCTGGCGATCAGCAGCTACAACGCCGATCCGCGAAATCTGCCGGCCTGGATCGAACGCTCTCACCCGGCCGGCATTAAGGAAGACTTCGACCTCGACCTGTTCATCGAACTCATCCCGCTGGAAGAAACCTATAACTACAATCTCCAGGTATTGACCAATTTCTGGCGCTACCAGGAGCTGGGCGGGGAACATAAAGATCTCTTCAACTGGAAACTTTTACAATTCTCCCCAGTTAAAAACATTGACAGTGGAAATTAAGATGCCGCTGCGAAGCATCTTTCTTGACTAATGGCCGGGTTTCAGCTATACTTGCATGTTACGGAGGTGTTGTTTTTTTCCTCCGGCTTTCGCGTGAAAACCGGTAAACGAATCAAGCGGCCAGGAGCTTTAAATCGCCACAAAGGAAGTAAATAAGGCCGTCCTGGTACAAGAGCTCTGTAAAGACTACACGATCGGCAACACTACCAGCCGCATTTTAAATTGCATTTCTTTCGGCGTGGAACACGGGGAGTTTTTCTCCCTGATGGGTCCTTCCGGCTCCGGCAAATCGACTCTGCTCTACCTGCTCGGCGGCCTGACCCATCCCACCGAGGGAAGAATCTGGCTGGACAGCGCGGAACTGACCGGACGCAGCGACAGCGAAGTGACCAGGCTGCGCTACGAAAAAATCGGCTTCGTCTTTCAGCGGTTCAACCTGTTGCCGACGCTGACGGCCCTGGAAAACGTTTCGATCGCTATGAAGCTGACCCTCTTTCCCAATGGCAACGGGAAGCGGGAAATGGCTTCACCGGTCGAGCTGCTCGAGCTGGTGGGCCTGGGCGAAAAAATGGACCACCGGCCCAGCGAATTATCGATCGGCGAACAGCAGCGGGTAGCGATTGCCCGCGCCCTCGTGCGACGGCCGGCGATTCTGCTGGCGGACGAGCCTACCGGCAGCCTCGACCGGGCCAACACCGAAAAAGTTCTCGATATTCTCTGCCGGCTTCACGCCGAACAGGGGCAGACTATTATCATGGTCACCCATGACCCGGAAGTCGCCCGCCGCGGCAATCGCACCCTGCATCTGATAGACGGCGTTATCCAGCAATAGGATCCCAAGTCATGCGCAACTTAACCGGAAAGGAAACCGCCTCGATTCTCGGCAAGGGCATCCCGGCCTACCTCCGGGGTTACCCGACCGTGGTTTCCTTTGAAATGACCTATTCCTGCAACGCCAACTGCAACCACTGCAACATGGGCGGCCTGGTAAAGGAGAAGCGGATCGGGCCGGCCGATTACCGCAGGCTGATGAAGCAGCTCAAGCCGGTCATCGTCCAGGTTTCAGGCGGCGAGCCGCTGTTGCGGGACGATCTGTCCGAGGTGCTGCGGGCGATCAAGCCTGAAGGCAGCATTACTCCCTACCTGATCCTGGTCTCCAACGGCTGGCTGCTTACCCTGGAGAAGTACATTGCCCTGCGGGCCGCCGGCATGAACCAGCTCTCCATCTCGCTCTGCTTCCCCGACAGCCGCCACGACAAGTGGCGCCACCTCGAGGGTCTCTACGACCACCTCGACCGGACCATCCCCAGGCTGGCCGCGCTGGGCCATGACGATGTCGTGCTCAACTGCGCGATCACCCGGGAAAACATGCCACACATCATGGACATCGCCCGCACCGCCGAACGCTGGGGAGTGTCAATTTCCTACAGTGCCTATTCCGTGCTGCGGACCGGCAACCGCGATTACACGATCGATAGCCCCGAGCACCTGGCCGCCCTCCGCGACCAGCTCGACCAGCTCCGCTCCTACAAAGAGATCAACTGCGGCCGGATCCTGAACGCGGATTTCAATCTCGAAGGCACTTACGAGTTTTTCGAAAAAGGCGAAATCACGCCCTGCAGCGCCGGGCTCAGATTTCTGGTGGTCACCCCCGAGGGCTATCTCAAGCCCTGTTCGATGCACGACCGCGAGTATACCTCGCTGCGGGACATCAAGCGCAGCTTCGTGCCCACCAATGAGTGCGGCGGCTGCTACGTATCGATCCGCAGCTATCTGGACAAGTCGTTACCGGGACTGCTCAAGGAATACCTGAGCACACATTCATTCAACAAGAGAAGAAGTTCACGGGCGGCCGAATCGGCCTGAGGAGGGAGTAAGTCGCTGTATGAAAGTCCTGAAGAAAACATTCACGGTTATCGCCTTGTGCGCGCTTGCAGCCGCCGGAACCCTGCCGGCCGTGGAGATGACCACCGAGCGAATACTGGAGAAAATGGGTCAGTCCAACCTGCGCCTGCAGGACCTGCAGGCGGATTTCGTCCAGACCAAGGTGCTGGCTCTGTTCGACGAACAACTGATTTCACACGGCAAGTTCTATTTCCGCAACCCGGACAAGCTGGTCCTGGACACTACCGAACCCGAACATCAGCAGCTCATCATCAACTACAATCACGTCTGGCTGCACTACCCCGACCTGAAACAGGTGCACGAGCTTTCGCTGAACCAGGCCGAGGGGCTGAGCGCGCTCTTTGTCGGCTTCGGCGGAGCGGTGAAGGACATCCGCGACCAGTTCAACGTGGCGCTCCGGGAATCCGGCACCCGGGAAGATGGAACCGGCTACTATGTACTGTCCCTGGAGCCGATCCCCGGCACGCCGGCGGCCAGTCCGGCCCTGGGCCTGGCCCGCGTCCTGCTCACAGTGACCGACCGCAAATGGTACCCGGTGCGCACCGAAATCGTCCAGAAAAACGGCGACCGCTCGATTCTCGAATACTCCAATCAGAAAGATAACCTCAAGCTCAGCGAATCGCGCTTTACTTTCAAGCCGCCCGTGGGCACGCAGGTCATCAACCACACCGCCGGGCAGAGCGGAGTGACACAGTAATCCGGTTCCAATAATACTGAATGGAAAGGGGCTGTCACAATAAGCCCGGAGCAGGGACATGGCGCGCTGTGTCCCTGCGTCATAACAACATAGATATTTTCCGGTACGAGGGACTGGCCCTTTATAGGCAGTCCTTTTTTATTTTCCCGGCAGTCAGTCGATATAGCCGGCGGATTTAAGATAATCCAGTGTCTGACGGATGGCTTCCGCCTGGGGCTGGCCGGGATCGAGCTCGAGGCTGGTGCGCAGGTGGAGGGCGCCCGGCCCGGGCTTGCCGAGAAACTGGATGTAGAGCCGGCCGAGGTTGTAGTGGAGGTTGGCATCCTGCGGGTCGAGCGCCAGGGCCCGCTCGTAGTACCCGGCCGCCCGTTCGTTCAGACTGTCCGCCGCGTACCAGTTGCCGAGGTTTTTCAGGGCC
>JAZDIG010000055.1:0-3732 GCA_043805105.1 Candidatus Glassiibacteriota bacterium
CTTGGCTCCGGCCGACAGCAGGAGCGCCGCCGAGGCGCCGGCGATCCCAGTGCAGATCGTCGCCACCTGGCTGCGGATGAAGTTCATCGTGTCGTAAATCGCCAGCGAGGCCGTGACCACGCCGCCCGGCGAGTTGATGTAAAGGTAGACGTCTTTTTCCGTCTCCTCGGCGTCCAGGAACAGCAGCTGGGCCACTATCAGATTGGCCAGGTTGTCGTCGATGAAATCCGACAAGAGGACGATCCGGTCCTGCAGCAGCCGCGAAAAGATGTCGAAAGCCCTCTCGCCCTGGGGCGTTTTCTCGTATACCTGGGGAATTATCATCGGTTCTGCCTCCAGTCTGACTGGCTGTCCGGGCCGGCCCGGCAAGTCGGGTCCGGCGTCTGCAATCTAATTAGGAGGGTCTCGGCCGGTCAATGCTTTTGCCCTGCGCCGGTATAAACTGGACAAAATGATTTACTAACCGGCCGGACCAACCTATATTTTTGCTTCAAGCTGACGCCTTGCACCTTCACCGGACTGGAGGAATCCGGATGGTCGCCGAAAGCCGCGTCAAAGACACGCTCCAGCTGATCGGGGACTGCCTCGGCCGCCACGGGTCGCTGGGCCGGGAAGAGGCTCTGCTTGTCCTGGCCGACCGCGCAGCCGCCTTGCCGGAACTGCTGGCGGTGACGGATAGGCTGCGCCGGGCCCACAGCGGCGACCGCATCCGTCTCTGCTCGATAGTCAACGCGCGCAGCGGGGCCTGCGCCGAGGACTGCGCCTTCTGCGCCCAGAGCGCGCATTGGACCGCGAACGTCGAGCGCTACCCGCTACTGTCACCCGAAGAGCTGGCTGCGGCGGCCGAAAGCTCGGCGGCCGCCGGCGCGGGCGAATTCTCCATCGTCACCAGCGGCGCCGGGATCAGGAGCGACAAGGAATACGCGGCCATCGAACAGGCGCTGCGGCGGATCTCTGCCGCCGGCCGGGTGCAGACCTGCGCCAGCCTGGGCCGACTGGACCTGGCCGGCCTGCGGCGGCTCAAGGAGGCCGGCCTGGAATGCTTTCACCATAACCTCGAGGCCGGCAGCTCGTTCTTCCCGAAAATCTGCAGCACCCATACCCATCAGGAGCGCGTCGAAATGGTACGGCTGGCCCGGCAGACCGGCCTGCGGGTCTGTTCGGGGGGCATCTTCGGCCTGGGCGAAAGCGACGAGCAGCGGGTGGAGCTGGCTTTCGAGCTCAAGGCGCTGGACGTGGACAGCCTGCCGCTCAATTTCCTCCGGCCGATACCCAGCACTCCCCTGGCGGACGCCGACTACCTCACCCCGGAAACCTGCCTGCGCATCATCGCCATGTTCAGGCTGGTCCTGCCGGACAAGGACATCGTGATCTGCGGCGGACGGGAGCACAACTTGCGCGAACTTCATCCACTGGTGTTCTGGGCGGGAGCCAACGGCATCCTAACCGGCGACTACCTGACCACCAGGGGCCGCCGGACGGCCGACGACCTGGCCCTGCTCCGCGACCTCGGCTTCTAACCTTACCACGATGGCTATGACAGACCCGGCGACTCTTGACAGACGGTACGTCTGGCATCCCTTCACTCCCATGCGGCTCTGGCCCCGGGAAAACGCGCCGGTCATCGAGCGCGGGGAGGGTTCCTGGCTGATCGATACCCGGGGCAGGCGTTACCTGGACGGGGTGAGTTCCCTCTGGGTCACGCTCCACGGCCACGGCCGCCCCGAAATCGTCCGGGCCATCGCCGAACAGGCCGCCAGGCTCGGCCACAGCACCCTGCTGGGTCTGGCCAACGTCCCGGCTTCGCAGCTGGCGGAGAAACTGGTCGAAATCGCCCCGGCCGGGTTGCAACGGGTCTTCTATTCGGACAACGGTTCCACCGCGGTCGAGATCGCCCTCAAGCTGGCCTACCAATACCGCCGGCTCTCGCCCGACCCCGCCGAAAACGGGCGCACCGGGTTCATCGCCTTCCGCAACGCTTACCACGGCGATACTGTCGGCTCGGTGAGCCTGGGCGGGATCGACCTTTTCCACGGCACGTTCCGAGACCTGCTTTTCCCGGTCGAGTTCGCCGAATACCCTTATTACTACCGGATGGGATCGCCGCTGGATCGCGGCCCATACCGGGATAAATGCCTCGCCGGACTCGAGGAGATCGTCGCCCGGCACGCGGAACGGGTCGGGGCGGTGGTGATCGAGCCGCTGGTGCAGGGCGCCGGCGGCATGCTTACTGCAGAACCGGGATTCCTGGCCGGCGTGCGCGAAATCTGCGACCGCTGGGGCCTGCTGCTGGTGGCCGATGAGGTGGCCACTGGTTTCGGCCGCACCGGCCGGATGTTCGCCTGCGAACACGAGGCCGTCCGGCCGGATTTCCTCTGCCTGGCGAAGGGCCTCTCCGGCGGATATCTCCCGCTGGCGGCGACTCTCACCACGGAGGCAGTTTACGAACGCTTTCTGGGCACGCCCGGCAATCCGGTGACTTTCTACCACGGACATTCCTATACCGGTAATCCCATCGCCTGCGCCGCAGCCCTGGCGAACCTGGATATCTTCAAGAGGGAGAAGGTCATCGAAAGAATGCAGCCCGGCCTGGAACATTTCGCCCGGCTCCTGAAGGAAAGGATCGAACCGCTCGAGGCGGTGGGCGAGGTGCGCCGCCGGGGGTTCATGACCGGCATCGAGCTGGTGGCCGACCGCAGCCGCCGTACGCCTTTCGATCCCGCTCTGCGCCTGGGGAAACGGGTGATTATCGAGGCGCGCCGCCGGGGAGTGATCATCCGGCCGCTGGGGGACGTGGTAGTGCTCCTGCCGCATCTATCGTTTACCCGGGACGAGTTGACTACTCTGGTGGAAGTCACCGCCGCCTCGATCGAGACGGCCTGCGCGGAGGTTCGGCCATGAAGCTCCGGGCCGTCTTCTGTCTTGCGCTCGGGCTGGCTCTCTCCGTTTGTTTGGCCGCCGGCCGGACGCCGCCGCAGCCGGCGGCGGCGGAGACTCCTGCAACCGTCGATTCTTCGGCCGTGGAGACTGCCGTTCGAGGTCCGGATTCGGCGGCCGCCGTGACAGCCGCCGAGAGCGCCGATTCGATCGCCGCCGCTGCCGACAGCCTCGCCGTCGATACCCTGGTTTCAGCCCCGCCGGCCGTCGAACCGGACAGTACCGCGCCGCTCCCGGTCGAAACTGACACTCTGCTCAAGGCTCTGGCTTCGGATACCGCGGCCGCCCTTCCGGACACAGCCAAAGCGGCCCTGCCAGCCGATACGCTGGAGCGGGCGGGTCAGCTTATCGCCGAGGCGACGGCGCGGGAAAACCCGCGCGTGCTCCGCTTTAACGCGATCTATCTCAACTCCGGGTCGGTGGCCAGCAATAAGCTGATGGACCGTTTCATCGAGCGGGCCAGGAAATACTCCCTGGGCGGCTTCGTCATGGACATGAAGGACGATCACGGTTACCTGAGTTACACCAGCCGCCTGCCGCTGGCTAAAAAGATTGGTTCCAATACGCGCCGGGTGGGAGACACGGCGAGCCTGGTCAGGCGGGTCCACGAAAGCGGCCTGACCGTCACCGCCCGGGTGGTCTGCTTCAAGGACCGGCTGCTGGCGGGCTACAGCGAAAACGGCGCGTTCCCCTTCGCCGTCCTGGATTCCACCACGGGCAGCCCCTGGAAACAGGACAATGGGGAGATCTGGGCCAATCCCTATCACCCCGAAGTGCACGGCTACCTGAGCGGGA
>JAZDIG010000056.1:0-3069 GCA_043805105.1 Candidatus Glassiibacteriota bacterium
GTCCAAAATGATCCGGTAAATCGTACAGATCCCAAAGGGTTAGAAAATCTTTTGTGGGAGTGGTTTAGGCATTGGTTTCCTGGATTAACTGAACCAATTCCAGGAAGTGCGGTAGAGGCAGTTTGTGCCGCGGCAGAAACATCTATTAGCCCGTCTTTCGCAATTCGGCGGGGACGTGATGCGTAACTATTTGATTTTGCGACATCGACCATAGAAAGGTCGGCACTACAGATGGGCTTTTGGGGGTAGGTCGGCACTACAAGCGAATTCGACCTGCCGGCCACGTAATATCAAGGAGTTATGCCACAAAATCAGGTAAAAATTGCCCTAAAACCCGGCGAATTGCGAAAGACGGGTTAGGGTGCCTGGGCTTTTAGGCCCAGACGCAGGCCGAGGGCCTTGCAAGTTGCCAACTTTTTTCCTACGCCCGCCGAAGCATAGATCCGGTTAAACTGGCGCTTTCCTTGGTTACTGGTGCGGCACTTTTTTTTCGTGATCGACCGGCTCAGTGCAGCCAGGTGCCTTGAACCGGCCAGGGATAATCATACAGCGTGTAGGTAAGCACCGTATCCCCGCACGCCGCCGCTGGATCCCCATCGAACGAGGTTTCGGGGTAACCCGGGATTTCAGTAAAGCGGGTATCCCATTTTTCACCGTCGAAGAGTTTCGAGGTGATACGCGGGCCTTTCTGGGTAGAGAAGGCCCTGAAAATGGCGACCGCTTCCTTGCCTTCTCGAAAGACAAATTGCGGTTGGTATAGCGGGGCAAGGGCAGCATGATATTTATACAAGAGCTCGCCGTCATCCCACTTTCCGGCTTGCGCATCGTAGAAAAAGGCATGCATCTGATAAAAAAAGATATTTTGTATTCGGATGGTGCCGCCAAAACCCAGGACCACGTCGCCGGCCGCACTGGCAGCGATGTCGCCAGCTCCGAACCCCCCAATGGTAAATTAAAGCCTTTGCGGCGTCGGCAGCTCTGTGGGCTCCTGCCACACCCCGTTCTCCCGGCGAATCGCCCAAAAGCTGACAGATGTCCGGCCATACTGGGGCCAATGCGGTGGATAAAACTTGACGTTGAGTGGCACGGTCATGTTTCCGGCCTCGTCCACTGTGGGGAGGAAGCTACTCACCGTGCTGGTACTACCCGGCCTCCCGGCAAGGACGGGTACCGGTTCGGCAGTGCCCCAGGTCAAGGAGGCTGAGTCGAACCGGTGCAGATAGAGCTCATTGGTGAAGGAGACTGAATCGATTTCGGTTCTGTAAGCGTAATAGAGATGGCTACCGTTTCGATTCTGAAACAGTATGGGCAGGGTGGCAAGAGTTTCGCCGGCGGCCATGGGACACGCGGCCGGCTCCCGCCACTGGCTGGTCTTGACGTCATAGACCGTATACAGCCACTCTTGGTTATATTCATCCTTCCAATGCTGGAAGACAAGGACCACATTGCCGTCGGTGTCCGCCCCCATTAGGAAATTTCCAGTCACTCCGGCGCTCTGCCAGACCGGCACAGGGCCGTGCCAGCCCTCGTTCGGGAGATAACGAAAGGATGCGATAACGTATTTGGCGCCACCAGACATGGTGGCTATGGTGATGCGGTCCTGGGGGTCGATCACGGCGGCAAAAATATCTACCCCCGAGACGATCATGGTCGGGGGCGACCAATCCCGGCTCTCGCAACTGGATTTGCTCCAGCCCAATGACCCGTAATTTTCCCCCCCGGTGCTGCTCATGATATGCCACGTCGCGCCGGTGCTATCCACCAGGGGCGGATAGGAATAATCGAATAATTCAGTAATGGTCACCGGCTCGTCCCAGACAGGTGCCGCCTCGCTCTTCAGGGCGGCCGGGAATGCCGGGGCTGCAAGCGGCCCGGAGATGGACGGCTCCGGCGGGTTCGCCCCAGCGGAGCCGGCGAGCGCCAGCAGGACCCCGACGGCGATCAAACAGCATGACTTGTTGTATCCTAAGATGAGGTTACGCATACAAAATACCTCCTGATCCCGCTCCATTCATGAGCCCCTTGCCTGGCCAGGATCTCCTGCTTTATCCTGCTCAATCACAAATAGGACAAGGGCAGCCTGGTTTCCGGCAGCCACGGGCTAATATCGGACTTTGTAAAACATGAAACCGCCCACAGGCTGCATGGGCTGGTTCTGCCAGGTCCATTTGCTTCCCAGTATGTTCAAGAGATTGGAATTGGCCCCTGCCGCCAGGGCTTCTGACGGATGACGCCAGAGGCAATGGGCAATGCTTGCCTCATAGGCCAGATTGGTGGCAAGCAACTTATGCACCACCTTGTTTCCAGCGGGCTCATCCGACAACACCAGCGGCACCTCAGCGTCGCCGAGTACCTCCGTCGTATTGCCCAAGCGGACCCCCTGATAATTGGTGGAGACGAAAAGGCTTTTCATCGGCCAGGGAGGTGTTTTCTGGCTGTTGTACACCTTGCGCACATCATAGGCCAGGGTGACAATAAAGGACAAGTCGGTGGGTGAAGCCAGAACGTTGATGGTAATAATAGCTCCCCTGGGAATATTAGGGTCTAGGGGGTCAAGATACTGATCCAACTTATCTTGAAAGTCAAGAGTGATATCCCTAGGCGGATATCTGTTTCCCCCAGTGTCCTTGTTAATTACCAGGAGCTTAGAGCCCAGTACATAGGAGTTCCCATTCCACTGCGACACCACCGGCACGATGATGTCGTGTGGACTTCCCCGTCCGACGGAAACCGAGCCCAGAACACTCCCCCCCACATCCCGCGACCATAAAAGGGCGCATGTCTCGGCGGAAAAGGCATACAACTTCCTATCGTCGCCGACGATATAGACCGCGGTTCCATCCTGGGAAATGGTCGGCGAGGTGTCTGAGCCATGCGCCGATGTAATGGTCGGGCTGCGACCATCGACCGCCGCTGATATAGTGCCATCAGCCGCTTTAGCAACATCGATGCGAAACAGCTTGAGAACGGCCGCAGTATTGGGATTCTGATCATGATCCACCGCCGCTACCACAAAGACCCGGCTCTTGTGTCCAGGATCAAGGGGATCGGGCATAACAGCAGGCGAAT
>JAZDIG010000057.1:0-8006 GCA_043805105.1 Candidatus Glassiibacteriota bacterium
TTGCCAGCATCACCACCAGGTAGCCGATAACGATCGCGTAATCCAGCAGCGTCATCCGGTCCTCACGCGAACCGACAGGGTGAAACGGAAGAAGCGGTCAGGGGTACTGTGCGCCGGAGGAGGTTCAAAAATATACGTCACCTGCGCTGCGCGGTAGACATTTATTGGCGCACCGTACAGCCGGGGCGGACGAACCGTTACAGCATTGATTTTCAGATTCAAACCGCCTAAATTCCTGAAACACTAATTCAAAAAACGAAAATCCGAGGGGTACGCCATGCGTAAGCTTTCCATGCTCGCTTTCTGTGTGTTTCTTTCAGTCGCCGCCGGCAGGCTCCAGGCCCGCGACTACGTACTGGGCTGGGGCGGCCGTATCGGCGCCACGCTCGACCCGGACCAGGTGCACCTGGGCGTGCACGCCGACCTGGGCGAAATCGCCGGACGAGTGCGTGTGCAGCCCAACCTGGAAGTGGGCCTGGGCAGCGACCGGACCCAGATCGCGGTCAATCCCGAGGTTATCTATCTGTTCACCGCCCGCGAGCGCTGGACCCCTTACGCCGGCGGCGGGCTGGGGATCAATATAGTCAAATTCGACAAAACAGCGCCCGGGTCTGATAACTCCGAACTGGAGGTGGGCCTCAACCTCCTGGGCGGCATCGAAACGAAAATCTCCGCCAACAGCCGGTTCTTCGCGGAAGTGAAGTTCGGGATCGGGGATAGTCCGGAGGTGAAGTTCACTGCCGGGTTCACCATATTGCAGTAGGTACGATCCTGGGACTGCATAAAAAAGCCGCCGGGCTTTCCCCGGCGGCTTTTTTAATTGAAAAGAGTTCCTCGACGCTCTGCTTCAGGGCAAACCGCCCCGGGCGAGCGAAGGGGCACGGTCCTCATATTACAGGGTGAACATGCCGTGCCCGCCTGTTGTCCGGACCCCTCGCGGCTTGGAGCGGATCGATTCATTTTTCACGGCGTTATCACCGCCTCGTACACTTCGCCGCCAGCGTCGCTGGCCAGCACCACCAGAGGGACACCATCGGGGACCTGCTTGGCGCCGGTGACATCGTTCAGCCCGGGCAGGGGCGGGATCAGCTCCCGGGCGGTGCCCAGCGGGTCGAGGGCATCGGCGGAGAACTGCTGGAGCATGATCCGGTTGAGTTTTGCGCTGTCCGGAGCCGGCCCGTAGAGCGTATATATCACCAGGGGCCGTATTCCGTACCAGAGGGCGATAGGCCGCGATGGCTCCCCGCGCTTGGTAAGAAGGGCGAACGGCACGCTCACCCAGAGCCGGCCTTTTTTGTTCACCCGCAGCGACAGCAGGGGCTGGCCGTAGGTGTCGAGGCTGGTTTTGGTGGCGGCGATCAGGTTCGGGCCGCCGGAGCCGGCCGAGGGCCGGGCGAAATTGATGTGGTCGTCGGCGGTTTTGTTGTTCCGGTCGACAGTATCGGCCGGGCTCCAGGCGGTGTCCGGCGCCCCGGGCAGGTGCCGGCGGAAGAGCAGCATGTCGCGGTTCTGGTCGGACCACATCACTCCCACCCCCTCCGCGGTGCGCGTTACGGCGCAGATATCGTCCCGGCTGAGGCTGTCGGCCAGGACCACTTTTTCACCGACCGAAATCAGGTCGTGCGAAACCTTACGTACCACCACCTGCCGTCCCTTAGCCGAATCCAGCGGGTAGGCGATCCAGAAGCCGGACGGAGCGGCGGCGATCGTTACAGTTTCGATTTCACTTTCCTCGCTCAGGGAAAAGATATTCCTTTCCAGCTCGTAGCGGCCCCGGACCGCGTTCCAGGCCAGCGCGGCCACCGCGATCCGCTTGCCCCCGACCAGCACGGCAACCACCCGGTCTTCGTCGGAAGTTACGTCCGCCCGGCCGGGCAGAGAGGAAAGCATGGCGCTCAGGTGCTCGCGTTCTACCCACTTTCCATCTCCATCGCGCCGCCAGACCCGGCTCTCGGATTCCCCATCGGGGAGCCAGGCCCACCAATGGCCGCGGCCGTACCAGAGCTTGCTCTGCGGTTTGTCGCGGGTGGGCTCGGGAGTCCGGCAGTGTATCACCGGCTGGGGAGGCTCGGAAGAACAGAGAAGTGCCACCGGTGACTGTGACAAAAGGTATGCCACCCCCAGGAATATGATTACGCGCTTACCCATAAATACTTATCCTTCCAATGTACTCACGGCTGCGGATTTCAGGCCGTGGTAAAATGTTCGGAGACAGGAGCAGGTGACGGAGGCTATCTGAATATCCGGGCACCGCAAAGAAGAACAGCGTATGCCGCCACGAAGGCTTTTTTATCATCTCAATTCAATTACCGCCAGCTCGTAAACTTCCAGTTCCGGTACGTTGAATGTAACTCTTTTATCTATGATGGCGAAATCGATATTGCCTCCTGCGGTGCTGTCGGGTGAAAGCAGCATTACCTTTTTCACTTTCCTGCCGGCGGGGATTCTCAAGTTGACTCCGATATTTTTTAGCGGGGAATTATGCTCGGCAGCGTAATTCAGGAGATGGAGCATGAGACAGCTCCGGTCTTTCTTCTCCGTGATCTCGATCGTCACTGCCAGAGGGGCGTCGATATTTACCGAAAGTTCGCCTCCAGCCGTCCAATTCACCGATTCGATCAATTCCTCCCAATTCAGCGGCAGCTTCCAGTAGGGGCTACGCATCTCCTTGACCGGCGGCTTTTCAATCGCCGGTACGACTTCCGGGATATAAACCACCCGGCCATCGCCAACCAGGTTTTTTACCACCGGAATTTCCAATATAATTTCGGGCTTATTTCTCCCCAACCAGCGGGGAGCGTCTATTTGAAAGAGGTCTTTCAGCCCGAAGTCCTTTTTCCGGCGGCGCCAGTCCGTATATAGAGATGTGTGCTCCGTGGCGACCAGTCCCCCGCCTTTCTTGACGAATTCCCGTATCGAATTCATCTGTTCGTCGTTCAGGCATTCCACATCCGCCAGGACCAGCACCTTATATTTGGACAGGTCTTTCAGGTTATCGTCGAAAATAATGTCGAACGGCACTTTGGCCTGGATCAGGGTCTGTTCGAAAAGATAGATGCTCTGGTAAGGCCTGTCGTTGTTGAAAGCCAGGGTCGAATAAGAATGAAGCACGGCGGCATCCGCGATATTGTCTATCTCACGGTAATAATCGAAGTTTTTGCGGAAATATCTGATGTATTCCGCTTTTTTCCTCATCTGGCCGGAGTCCTCGGTATATGCTCCCAGCGAATACGGATTGTCGAAGCCGATATTGTCTCTTTTTTCCGAAAGTTCATATCCGGCGAGCATCCCGCCTACCATGCCCAGGCACTGGCGGTTATAGGCCATTGCCTCAGCCATCTGGAGCGCGCTTTCCCCGGTATAGGTGAATACCTTGTTTTTCAGGCTGGTGGCCATCTTGTACGTCCTGATTTTCGAAACCAGAATACTATCCGCGCTGTAGTCCGCCTCATCGCCCTCTTCGGTCCAGATAATATCGGTATGCGCCAGCAGGCTCGGGTAATCCATCCCCTTGGTCCAGATCTGGTTCCAGCCGCTCAGGCCGATGGCCGGATTGTTCTCGACGGCCGTTTCGGGATTCAGGCCGCGGATGAAGCCCCCCATCTCGCCGTAAAATTTTGCCAATTGCCGGCAGCGGAAATCCGTCCACATCTGGAACAGGGGATTGTCTATCGTACTGATGGGGCCGAAATATACCGGTGGTTCCACGTACTTGATGTCGCTGAAACCGAGGCGCTCCTCGAGAATTTCCGGAGAGTAATTTTCCTTCAGGTAGGTCCTGAAATCTTCCTGGGCCAGGGAGTGAAAGAAAACAGGACCTTCAGCCCTTTGGCTCGTGTTGTCGAAATGAATCAAGTCCGCCTTTAAATCTTCGATTGCAATTTTTACCACCTTTTTTATATAATCGATATAGCCGGGATGCATGAAATACACTCGCTTACGGAAAGGCTGAGTGGGATTGTACCTCTCTGGCTGTCCCATGAAATCCGGGACAAACCACTCCCGCGCCTCCGGTCTTTCAATCAGGAAAGTCTCGAAACCGACCGTGCTGCCGACATAAACGCCGACTTTAAGGCCATGCTTTCGACAGAGAGCGGCAAGAGTTACGGCATCCTCCAGCTGTGCTTTTTCCGCCTCGAGACCGAACCCTTTATAGAAATGGATGATCGCCATGGTCACGCCCATTTCCTTGAGCTTGATCACGGCTTCCTCGGTATGCGCTCTCGCATATTCCTGGGCATACCACTCCGGCAGGCCGCCTCTGCGGCGCATGAATATCGGCGCGGAATCCCAGTTGCCCACCATCACTATCGGTTCGGTGGAAAGCCAACGTGGCCTGGAAAGAGAAGATTCACTGCCGCCGGTTTTAATTGTACCTGCGTAAGTTGAATTATGCCCGTTCGATAGTATTGAAATAAGTACTAACAAAATGACCTTTGACACTGTTTGGGATTTCAAATCGTTTCCCATCGTTTCCTCCTGATTTATTTGGTATTACCCATATCAAAATCTGGATCCATCCGGGCCACCGCCGTTTTCTCGATTGAAGCTTCCGCGGCGATTGACAGGCACTTTCCATCAACTTACATTGCTCGTGCCCGTCATTTCAACTCACCATCAGGATCCGGGAGAACCCTTTGAATCAGCCAGGTTGTCTACCATTTTGTCCCGACAAGAAGGAAAAAGCAAACTTATCTGCGGCAAATCTCATTCGAAGGAGCCACGCCATGAAACTCGTTCAGACCCTGATTGTACTGGCCCTGGCGGCTCTTCTGCTGCCGGCGCCCGGAAACACCGCCGATATCACCCGCCGGAACATCCGTTTCATCGACTACCCCAACTTCCCCGAGGCACATTCGACCTGGGGCTCGATCGGCTACAGCAGCCGCTACGACAAGGTCTATATCGCCGTGACCAACCACCGCGACAAGGTGGGCCTCTTTGAATACGATATCCCCGGCGACCGCATGCGGCTGGTGGGCTTCCTGCCGCAACTGGCCAACCTGCGGG
Organism: Candidatus Glassiibacteriota bacterium; assembly: GCA_043805105.1. Taxonomy (GTDB): domain Bacteria; phylum Gemmatimonadota; class Glassbacteria; order GWA2-58-10; family GWA2-58-10; genus JAZDIG01. Next base: position 5,011 of record JAZDIG010000057.1, read on the forward strand.
ACTTCCAGTGGCAGGGCAAGGTGCATTCGCAGATCGTCGAGGGGCCGGACGGGATGATGTACTTCGCGACCGATGGGGGCGAAAGCCGCGAGGAATTCCTGATGAACAGCCCGCAGGGTTACCACGACGGCTTCTTTTTCCAATGGGACCCGGCCGCGCAGCGGCTGACCAACCTGGGCAACGGGCTATTGTACGAAAGCATCAAGGACCTCGCCGTGGACCGGATCGGCGGGAAGATCCTGGGAGTCTCCTACCCCCAGGCCCACCTGCTGCTCTACGACCACCGCGCCAATGACCTGCGGGACCTGGGCCGGGTGGGTTCGGACCACGTGCCGAGGGTGTTTTTCAGCGACAAGTTCGGCAACATGTACTACGTGGACTGGCGCCAGCGGCTGGTCAAGTATGAACATGAAACCGGCAAGCTCCTGTTCTGCCCGGACAGCCTGCCCGCGTTCGAGGGCACTCCCGGCTACCGCGTGGTCACCGGTGTTACCGCCTATGCCGAGGACAAGGCCAGCGGCGCGATCTACATCGTCACCTACAGCAGCAAGCTTATCGAATACCATCCCGCTCAAATCGGCTTCGGCCGGACTATCGACCTGGGCGGAATCTTCGAGAGCGGCCAGGCTCCTTACGACTTCTACTGTCCCAACCTCGCCCTGGGCGACAACGGCAAGCTCTACTATTTCATCGGCGGGCATGGCAGCTACGCGGTGGAGAACCGCACGGTGCTGATGGAGTTCGACCCGCAGACCCGCACCAGGCGCCAGGTACTCGATTTCGGGCTGGAAGAAATCAACGAGGTGACCGGAGCCAACGTCAAGGACCGCAACGGCTCGCTGTACTTCTGCGGCCGTAAGAGCGATCCGCGGGCCCAGATGAGAGGCGAATCGGGAGCCAGCCGGCCGTTCATGATCGTCTTCAATCCCCAGCGGGAGCTGGTAAAATGACTTACCGGGCCGTAAAGCTGGCTTCAGCCTTCCTGCTGGCCTGGGCGATGAATGCCTCTGCTGCGGAGATCACCGAGCGCAACATCCGCTATGTGGAATACCCGGGTTTCCCGGAAGCGCATTCCACCTGGCGCTCGATCGGCTACAGTTCGGCCCAGCGCAAGGTCTACGTCGCGGTGACCGACCACCGCGGCAAGATCGGCTTCTACGAATACAACGTGGCCGCCGGAGTAATGCGCCTGGTCGGTTTTCTAAACGAGCTGGCCCACCTGCGCCCCTGGCAGTGGCAGGGGAAGGTGCATTCGGAGATCATCGAGAGCACCGATGGCTGTATGTACTTTTCCACCGATGGCGGCGAGAGCCGGGAAGAATTCCTGATGGACAATCCCCACGGCTACGCCGGCGGCTTCTTTTTCAAGTGGGACCCGGTCCGGGAGCGGCTGATCAACCTGGGCAGCGGGCTGCGGCACGAAAGCATCAAGGACATCGCCCTGGACCGCGTGGGCGGACTGATCTACGGGGTGAGCTATCCGCAGGTGCATTTTCTGGTCTACGATCCCCGGGCCAACGTCTTCCGCGACCTGAGCCGGCTGGGATCGGACCACGTCCCGCGCTGCGTGTTCAGCGACCAGTGGGGCAACGGCTATTACGTGGACTGGCGCCAGCGGCTGGTCAAGTACGAACGGGACACCGGCCGCCTGCTCTTTTCGGCCGATAGTCTCCCGGCTTTCCCGGGCACGACAGCCAGCCGGATTATCACTGGGGTCCCGACCTGGGCCAGCGACCGGGCCAGGGGTGTGATCTATCTGATCACCTACGGCAACATGCTGGTAGCCTTCCGGCCGCAGCGGCGGGGGATCGGTACGTTCCAGGCGCTGGGGCCCACATTCGACATGGCGCTGCCGCCGCAGGGCTATTCGCCCAATTCGGCGTTCGGCGCCAATGGCAAGCTGTACTACTTCATCGGCGGGCACGGCCAGTACGTGGTGCGTGATACCACTCTGCTGATGGAATTCGACCCGGAAACCGGAATCAGGCAGGACGTCCTGCGGTTTCCGATAGACCGGGTGAGCGAAGTGACCGGCTGCGATGTCAAGGACGAGGACGGCAACCTGTATTTCGCCGCCAGACGGTACAGCGCCCAGGCCGAAACGATTGGCGAATCAGGCGCCAGCCGCCCGTTTCTGTTGATTTTCAACCCGGAAAAGAAATTCGATCGCTGATTCATAACCGATACCGTCAAAACGGGGGAGTCAAATGTTCAATCGGCTTTTCCTTCCGGTTCTGGCAGTCTGCAGTGGTGTCCTGGCCGGGTCGGCGCGGGCCCAGTACGAATTCTTTTCGCCGAGGGGCAGCTTCGCGGTGGAAGTGTCCCTGGAAAACACCGCCAAGTTCCGGCTGCCGATCTACCGCAACGCGATTACCTCTCTGGCCTGCCAGGGGGATTTTGCGATCGGCGGCACGAGCGCCAATGAGGGGCTGAGCCCGTTCCTGTTCGCGGTTTCGCTCTCCAAAAAAGAGCTGGTGGCCGCCTTCGATCTGGCCCAGGCGGTAGAGGGCCAGCGCACGATCCAGAGCGGATTCGGCCGGGTGGGACAGGCGTTTTACGCCGGCACCCTGCCCGACCGCCAGGATGATAGCGGTCACCTGATAAAAGTCACTTTCGACGGCGGGAAATTCACGGTGACCGACCCGGGCGTGGCGGTCGCCGGCGAAGGCGTTTTCTCCCTGACCGCCGATCCCAGCCGCAACCGGCTCTACGGCATGAGCCATCCCGCCGGGAAATTTTTCAGCTACGACATCGCCACGGCGAAAGTGACGGTGTTCGACCAGACCGCGTTCACCGGCCGGCAGAAGGGCTACCTTCACGAATATTCGCTCGAACCCGGGGACATCATCAGCCGTCGCCTGACGGTCGACCGCAAGGGCCGGGTCTACGGCAGCCAGCCGGTCAACAGCGTGTTCCGCTTCGACCCCGCCACCGGCAAGATCGAAACCTTAAAGGACGAGCTGCCCGAGGTGTGGGGCCGCCGGGCGCTGGGCCGG
>JAZDIG010000058.1:0-5772 GCA_043805105.1 Candidatus Glassiibacteriota bacterium
CAGGCAGCCGGGTCAGCCTCTGCAGGTGGCGCAACAAAGCGGCGATGAGCGGGTTCAGGTGCTGATCGACTCGCTCTACCTGCTGGCCGAAACCGCTCACCGCTACAACATGACCGCTTCCACGCTGCAATCGATAGAGAGCCTGACCGCGGCCGGCGAGGAGACCCGCCTCCAGGACGACCTGGCCTATCCAGCCGGGAGAGTCTACGATCAATTGCTGGACCTGGAAGATGACCAGTTGCAGCAGGTATTCTACGTCCTGGCGAGCCGATGATACTTTTAAATTCAATTAATGCAAGGAGTTAGCAATGACCAGACTGTTAAGTACCATTCCGCTGCTGCTGGCCCTGGTAGCCAGTCCGCCGGCCGCGGCGGCCTCCGGTTCAGGTGCCGCCAAGGCTCCCGCCGATTCGTCGCACCTTGTCCGGGCCGAGGTCGCCGTACCCTCGGAATCGGAGCTAACCGCCCTGGTGGAGAAGGCCGAGAGCGATGACCTTTCCCAACTCTATGCGATGGCGGACGCTGAGGCGAATCCGGCTGAGCAAAATGCTTTGGCGCACGCTGAGGCGAATCCGGCCAAAAGCCAGAAGGACATCGGGAAAAGCCGGCAGAAAATCGAAAATAGCCAGATGAACGTCGAAAGAAAATTAGTGAACGTGGAGGAGAAGCGGGAGAAGCACGAAGAAAGAATCTACCTGTTCCGCCTCTGGCGGATCATGGAGGATGTCGGATTGACCGACCAGCAGGTCGACCAGTTCTTCCCGCTCATGCGGCAGCTCCAGAACCGGGAAAAGGATCTGGCCCAAACCCGCCGCGAGCTGCTGGAAAAGCTCGACGACGAGCTGCAGAAGGAAAAACCCGCGGACACCGAGCTTAAACGGATCATGGAGCTGGTCAAGGACAACTACCGCCAGACCTGGGAAGCCAGGGTCGACATCATGAACCAGACCGAGAAGATCCTGACCGTCCAGCAGCAGGCCAAACTGATGCTATCGCTCAGCCGGGTCGAGCGCGACATCTGGGATTCGATCGCCCGGGTCAGGCATTTTCCCGTCCCGGATATCAATATCAACCGGGAGCAGCTCGAAAAAAACATGGAGAACCTGCGGGAGAACCTCGAAAGGTTGAAGAAGGAACTCGAAGCCCAGGGGATTTCGCCCGATATCGACATCAATCTCGGCCCGCGCCAGCCAAAAGAGCCGCCGGAGCCGCCGAAAGAACACTGAGCCGTTGGATCGGAATGTCTGTAGTCGATGAAGTGCTTTTGTCCCGGCACTTCCTTAACCAAAACTCCTGAAGGGAGGGGAAGATGTCTAAAAGCTCTCGCCGGCTCGCTGCCGGATTGGTCGGAATCACCGCATTCTGCCTGATTGCCACCGGGTTCGCCATTCTGCCGGCCGCCCCCTGGAGGGCGGACCGCGCCGATACGGGACGGATTCTGAAAGTGCAGCAGAGAGGTGGCGGGCGGATGAGCCGGGAAGAACGGGAAAAGATGATGAAGGAACGCTTCGACAACATGTGCCAGTTCCTCAAGCTGGACGACAAGCAGAAGAAAGAAGCTCAGAAACTGTTCGAGGCCCGGAACAAGGAAACCGCTCAGATTTTCTCGGATTCCCGGGATGGCAAGATCGAGCGCGAGGAAGCCCGCAAGCGCATGGAAGAAAGCATGAAAAAATACCAGGAAGGGCTGGAAAAGATACTGACCGCCCAGCAGAAGGAGCAGCTCAAGACCTGGATCGAGCAGAATCCCGAGCGCAGGCCGGGCCGCCCAGGTGGGGGAGGGGCCGCTTTAATCGACCGGTTCGGCCTGAGCGACACCCAGGTAGCTTAACTCGCCGACCAGCCGCAGGAAAGGCGGAATAGATAGAGAGATTAGAACGCTGACAGACGTGAAACTTTGTCTCAGCCCCGGGGCGTCCCTCCGGGGCTTTTCTTTGCTCCCTTGAATAATCCGTGCCGCCTTGATAACTTAAGTCGCTATATGAGCCGTGAAGACATCCGAGGTCAAAGACAGCAGCGGAGTCGGTCCTTGAATTCAGCTTTCCGGAAACTGTTTGTCAGAGCGTTTTTGCTTGTGGCGGCGGCCGCCGCCGCCGGGATTGCATTCAACCTGGCCGGCGGTATTCCGCTGGTGGCCCCGCCGCGGGTGATCCTGCCGGATGAAAGCCGGGGGGAGGAGCTTCCCGAACAGGACGGGCTGCACATGGTCGGCCTGGCGGCCGCCAGAAGGTTTATCGACGAGGGACTGGGAACCGTGGTGGATGCCCGCAGCCCGGAACAGTACGCAGCGGGCCATCTCCCCGGGGCGATAGACTGCCACGCCTACGAGCTCGAGGTCTACCTGCCGAAACTCCTCGAGCTTGCGCCTCTCGACCGGCCCCTCCTGCTCTACTGTAACGGCGAGGACTGCGAGGACAGCCGCTTTCTGGCCCAAACTCTCGACGAACTGGGCTACCGCAGACTTTACATCTACGAGGGAGGTTTCAGCCAGTGGAGCGCGCTCGGCTTGCCGGTCGATGGAAGCGCCCCGGGAGCGCCGGCTCAGAGCGCCAGGCTCACTCTCAAGCGGGCCCTGGACTTCTCCCGCTACATCCCGGACTGGGTCTGGCATCTGGGGGAAATATTGCTGCTGGCGACCGGGCTTTTCGTGCTGATGCTGGTAGTCGGCGGCCGGACCGAGGCGCCTGTGCTGGTCACAGCGGCTCGTCTGGCGGGCGTGATTTTCGTACTGGCCGCCCTGCACAAGATAGCCTCACCGGCGCAGTTCGCCAGGATCGTGGACAATTATCGCCTGCTGGCGCCGGGCCTGGTCAATCTCGCGGCGGTAATTCTGCCCTGGGTCGAGCTGACCGGCGGGTTGGTGATTCTGACCTGCCCCTGGCGGAATGCGGCCTCGCTGGTTCTGTTCTGCCTCACGGCGTTGTTTATCGTGGCGATCACGATCAACCTCCTGCGGGGGATAGAATTCGACTGTGGCTGTTTCGGCAGCGGCCATATCGCCGCCTGGCGGGTACTGTTGCGGGACGTGGGACTTCTTTTCTGCTGCCTGGGCGGCATAGCCTGGAAAAATGAGGAGCACATTCCCGGGCGGGCAAGGTAAAATCAGGGTGAACCGGTCCGAAAAAAGGAATGATGATTAAAGCGCCTTACAGACAAATATTCGCCGTCGCGGCCTGGCTCTGGGTTTTGGCCGCTCCCGCAATTGCTCAGCGGCTCACCGACCAGACCTATCTCAATCTCAGAGCGCTGAGCCAGGCGATCGCCCTGCAGGCGGGGCCCGAGGCGGCGATCAGGGTTCTGGGCCAGTACGCCGGCGATCCGAGAGTGCTGGCGCTGTTGAGGGAGTTGTACCGTCAGACCGGCAACCACCAGGAGTTCATGGCACTGGTACGGCCGGCGTACGTCGCCAGCCCCGGGGACAAGCTTTTGCAGGAACTCTATCTGGATGCGCTGGCCGTGGAGGGTTTTGCCGACAGCGTGCGCCTGGTTTCACGCCGGCTGATCGAGGCCGATTCGACCGATCTGGCCGGGCACCTTTTTGTCGGCAACAAGCTGCGCAGCTACAGGATGTTCCAGGATGCCCTGACGGTATTCCGCTCTGGCCGGACTGCTTCCGGCCAACCCGAAACTTTCAGCCGGGAAATGGCCGAGACGTTGATCGATATGGGCGATTTCGAAATGGGAGTGGATGAGCTGCTGGTATTTATCAGGAGCAATCCCGGGGACACCGGCCTGGCCAAGCATACGGCGTACAGGATCTTCCAGTCCGGAGACGAGGGCCGGGGCGTTCTTTTCAAGCGCCTGGAAAAAGAGGCGACCCGTGCGGATGGAGAATACCGGGTAAGCCTGCTCGGCCTGCTCATGGACCTCTACCTCTCCGCCGGCCGCAGCCGCGAAGCCTGTGGGAGTCTCGCCGAACTGCTGCCGTCGGTGGACAGAGTGGATGCCCTGCGTTACCTGACCATCTTCATCCATCAGTGCATCCAGCGCCAGGAGCTGGAAGCCGCTCTGCTCTGCTTCGGCATCGGCGATTCGCTGGGCCTGATCGCACCCGAATCATCACTGCTGGGCCGGGCCGAAACTTACCTCAAGCTGGAGCGCTACGGCCAGGCCGAACAGGCTCTGCTGGAGCTTTTCCGGACCGGCGGCCAGGAACGGATCAAGGCGGAGGCAGCCCGGCGGCTGGGCGATCTCTACCTCGATTACCTCAAGCAGCCCGGCCGCGCCCTCGAATATTTCCGCAAGCTCGAAGAGCTGGACAGTAAACAGGGCCAGAACCTTTACGAGACCAAGCTGCGGATAGTCGAAAGCTTCATCCGGATAGAACGCCTCGATGAGGCGGAAAAACTCTGCCGCGAGCTGGTCGAAGGCGGCAGCGAGGACCACAGCGGAGCCCTGCTGCTGTTGTCGGACGTGATGTTCTATTCCGGCCGGCCGGACAGCGCGGCCGCCGGCTACAAGCTTTATGCCCGTCTCAAGCTGGGTGAGCCGGCGGCCAACGATGCTCTGGAAAAGGTCTACCTGATCATGTTCGACCGGGACCCCGCGAAAAAACTGAGCGAAATGGTGGGCCGGGCCCTCTATGATGCGCAATGCGGCAAAGTGCAGCAGGCCCGCGACCGCTTCGCCGAAATCCTCCGCCAGGACATCGATTCCCTGTTCCGGGCGGAAGTGTATTACCAGATGGGCCGGATGTACGAAAACGCTGCGGAATATTCACTGGCGCTGGGCGCCTACGGCCAGATTTCAGCCGATTTCCCCAAGCATCAGCTTGCGCCGCTGGCCGAACTGCGCATGGGCCTGATCCTGCTCGAGAGTATCGGCGACCGCGAAGGCGCGCGCAAGCATCTGGAGCGGGTGGTGTTCGAATATCCGAACGGGGTGGCGACGCCGGAGGCAAGAAGGCTTCTGCGTTCGCTGGAGGAGGAAAAACTATGATCAGGGGCGGGAGACAATGAGGGGGACATGGATCAAGGGTCGCATGGCAATTGTCCTGGTGCTGCTTGGCACGGTCACATACGGCCGGGCGGACCTCCTGGTGCCGATGGACCTGAGCCAGAGCGACCATCTTAAGGCCTACGGCCTGGCCTACAAGGTGCTCAAGGCCGGACTCAACGTCGAGTGGCTGCTCAACTACCGCGGCGGATCGTTCCTGTTCGCGGATAATGAGATTATCCAGCGCCAGGCCCGGCTGATGGGCGTAAGCTACGAAGTTGTGAACGCGGCCCAGGTGGCGATCATCCACGCCGAAATCGAGCAGGAGAACATGGAAGTGGTGCTCCTGGAAAAGGCGCCCCGGGTGGCGATCTATACTCCGCCGAACAAGAGCCCCTGGGACGATGCGGTCACCCTGGCCCTGACCTACGCCGAAGTCGACTATGACAAAATTTGGGACGCCGAGGTTCTGGATGGCAGGCTCGACCAGTACGACTGGCTGCACCTGCACCACGAGGACTTCACCGGGCAATACAACAAGTTTTATATCGGTTACACCGGCCGGGACTGGTACATGGACGAGGTGCAGCGCAGCGAGGAGATGGCCGGCCGTTTCGGCTTCGCCAAGGTGTGGCAGCTCAAGCATGCCGTAGCCCGGCGTATTGCCGAATACGTGCGCGGCGGCGGATTCCTCTTCGCCATGTGCCTGGCCTCCGAAACCCTCGACATCGCCCTTTCCGCCCTGGACCTGGACATCGTGCCGGCCGAAGTGGATGGGGACGGCCAGGATGCCGACGTCCAGAATAAGCTCGATTTTAATAACACGCTGGCTTTCAG
>JAZDIG010000059.1:0-6158 GCA_043805105.1 Candidatus Glassiibacteriota bacterium
TCATAACCTCCCTGGCCCAGATGGCGGCCGATGAGCTGGACGTCGCGCTGGAATCGGTCGACATGCTGCTGGGGGATACGGACCTGTGTCCCTGGGACATGGGCACTTTCGGCTCCCGCACCACCCGCTTTTTCGGCCCCGCTCTCCGGGGAGCGGCCGCGGAAGCCCGGACCATACTGCTGGACCTGGCCGCCGAACAATGGCAGGTCCCCCGGGAGAGGCTCTCCGCCGAAAACGGGAAAATCTACGACAAGAACGACCGGACCAAAAGTATCTCCTACGGCGAGTTGGCCAGGGGAAAGGTGATCGAGCGGCACCTGCAAGCGCAGGCTGCCCTGAAAACTCCCAATGAATTCAGGATCGTGGGCAAGCCGGTCCTGCGCCGGGACGGAGTGGAAAAAGTCACCGGGAAGGCGCAATTCTCCGGCGATATCCGCCTGCCGGGCATGCTATACGCAAAGATACTCAGACCGCCCTCCCACGACGCGAAATTTATCAGCGCAGACACCAGCGAGGCGGAGAAGGTCGCGGGCGTGCAGGTAGTACGGCAGGGCGAGCTGGTGGCCGTGCTCCATCCGCTGCCGGACCAGGCAGAGGAGGCGCTGGGCCGGATCAAGGCCCAATTCGACAAGCCGGCGGCCCAGGTGGACGATAAGACCATCTTCGACCATCTGCTGAAAAACGCCCCGGACCGCAATGTCGTGGACCAGGGAGGGGATGTCGAAAAGGGCGCGGGACTGGCGGATGTGACAGTAGAGGAGACCTACCTGAACAGCTACGTGGCCCACGCCGCGATCGAAACCCATACCGCCCTGGCGCAAGTCGAGGCTGACAAGGCCACGGTCTGGGCCTCGACCCAGGTGCCTTTCCGGATCAAGGACCAGGTGGCCGAGGCGATAGGGTGCCCGGCCGACAAAGTCCGCGTCATCACGCCTTTCGTCGGCGGAGGGTTCGGCGGCAAGAGCGCGGGACGGCAGGTGGTCGAGGCGGCGCAGCTGGCCAAGCTCACCGGCAAGCCGGTCCAGGTGGCCTGGAGCCGGCAGGAAGAATTCTTCTACGATACTTTCCGGCCGGCCGCAGTGGTCAAGATCAAATCCGGCTTTTCCAAGGCCGGCAAGCTGGTGTTCTGGGATTACGGGGTGTATTTCGCCGGGGAGCGGGGTTCACAGCAATTCTACGACATCCCCCATCATCGCACCGCTTCTTACGGCAACCGGGGCGGGGTCCATCCTTTCGGCACCGGGGCCTGGCGGGCGCCGGCGAACAACACCAATACCTTCGCCCGGGAGTCCCAGATCGACATGCTGGCATCAAGAGCCGGCGTCGACCCGGTCCAGTTCCGCCTCGACAACCTGAAAGATCGGAAGTTTATCCGGGTGCTCGAAGCGGCCGCCAAGAAATTCGGCTGGACCCCGGCCAAAGCGCCCAGCCGGCGGGGCCTGGGCGTAGCCCTCGGCACCGATTCCGGCACCTGCGTCGCCACGATCGCCCAGGTGGAAGTGGACCGGCAGACTGGCCGGGTGCGGGTGAAACGGGTGGTGTGCGCCCAGGACATGGGCCTGGCGATCAACCCGGAAGGGGCGACCATCCAGATGGAGGGCTGTATCACGATGGGTCTGGGCTATGCGCTCACCGAAGAAGTCCGGTTCCGGGGCGGGGACGTCCTGGACCGCAATTTCGATACCTATGAATTGCCGAGATTTTCCTGGCTGCCCGAAATCGAGACGGTGATTATCGAGGCGAAGGACGAGCCGGCGCAGGGAGGCGGCGAGCCGGCGATCATCACCATGGGCGCGGTGGTAGCCAATGCCATTTTCGATGCCACCGGCGCCCGGCTGTTCCAGTTGCCCATGACCCCGGAGCGGGTCCTGGCCGCGCTGAAAGGCTGACCGGCAGGTGCGATCGCCTCGAATCCATTCGCTCAGGCAATACTTGAAGCCCGGGAGGGAGTCACCTTCCGGGCTTTGTTATGGCCTGTGATGGCTTTATTAGCTCGGATTATTACTGCACGACTTGAGTGAATGTTCAAGGGGAGAATGAGTACTATCGTCGATTTTCCGCCGGAGATAGAGTAGTGTTAATAAATCGGATTGCAAATTCATTATTATACACCGGAAGAGTTCTGGAAAGGAGTTTTGCGCGGTGATTTATCATTGGAAAGCCGTGAGGATTAGTTTCAAATCCATAAGCACAGGCAATATTGATGCTCAAAAAGGAGAACTCTCAAGCTCATTTCTTGCTGAATATATTTGAAAAATGCAGAAGATATGCAATTCTTGATTTTTCTTGGTATTTGACGTACTTATTTTAGCACAGATAACACAAACTGCAAAATAGGAAAATGTACTATATTTCTATAAGTACAACTCATTGAGATTTAATCAAATATGAATAAAATCAGGCCAGCTTTTAAATTTGGCAAACCAATTCAAAGCATTATTTTAAAAAAAACTACGGCATCACTATTAGTAAATGGAACAAGCTATGATGGAACAGCTGAAGTACGTTTAGATTTACTTCCTCGTGCTGGAGTGTATATATACGCAGAATTTATGGGTATGTTACCTATTGTTGTGTTAGACGTTATGTCTAACCATAAAACAATTGATAAATTTATTCTTGAAAGAGAAAATATTCCGGGCTTTTTTCTTAATTTAGGAGGTAGTATTCCGGGAAATACAACTAAATTGAAATGGTGCCTTTATCCAGAACAATTAATATGGGGAAGTAAAAATTCAACAACGACCAAATATCTTATTTTCCATATATTCAATTTTATGGACTTTGTCGGAACAAGCCGCAGTGTAGAAAATAATGGAAAAACAAAATTCGCAGTTGAATATGTCGATTTTAAATCTAATGATTGGATCGTCGAACTAAAATCATTGAGAACAACGCGAGATAATATTGAAAAGTTGAAAGCAAGAGGCGGATATGGCCTCACACATATTGGTTCCATACGAAAAACAGATGAATCGAATTTTTCAGCCAAAGAAGCCTCCACAATTCTTACAGCTATTAGTTACTTTTTGTCCTTTGCAAAAGGCATTTGGTGTATTCCAGTGTGCGCAGTTGGTTTCGACGAAGCAGGTGATAGAATTTGGGAATCATGGAATTCTCCAAGAGAACCTTGGTACGAACCTTTATCATGGTTTGATAAATACCATACAAATCAACTGATTGAACTGTTTCCTGGATTTATTGAAAAGTGGAAGAATGAAGATTGGCGTAAAACTTTTGAAAATGTGATTTACTGGTATTTGAATGCCAATAACTCTTCCAGCGGAATCGATGCAGGAATTATATTAACTCAAGCGGGTATAGAGCGACTTTCATTCGAATACGCAGTGAAATGCAAAAAATTAATTGAGAAGAGTGGGTTTAAGGAATTAAGAGCATCAGACAAGTTCCGGCTGCTGTTTTCATCTCTTGATATACCAATTGAAATCTCAAATCACTTGGAAAGCCTTAAGAAACTGGGTAAACAATTAAGTTGGATTGATGCTCCTCATGCACTTACAGAAATAAGAAATTCATTGGTACATCCAGAGCACAAACAGCACGGCAAAATTTCAGATCATTATTTTGATGCTTGGAATTTAGGGTTATGGTATTTAGAACTATCTCTACTTAGGATATGCGATTATTCAGGATCGTACAGGAATAGGTTGACTGCAAAGTATGTAGGCCAAACTGAAGAAGTTCCTTGGAAATGCTAATTATAAATTGTCACTTTAGCACCCCCCTCACTCCCGCCTCGGTATCGCCTCGAGCAAGAGGTTGTCCTTGAACGCCCGGAATAGTTTCGGCTTGTCCGCGGTCAAAGTCCCCAGTGTGTCCTGGCTGGCGTAGTCCACGATCAGGTAGCTCCTTCCCGGAGCCAATCCCCGCAGCTCGAGCGGCCGGTTCATCGGCCAGTAATCGGCGAAAAAGCCATAGTAGAGCGTGCCGCCTTTTTCCACCACGTGCGCCTCGGGCTTGTCGAAAGCGATGTCGTAGAGATTCAGGTAATTGCCATTGGAAAGACCCATCCGCTTGTCCCGGTCGATCCAGAGCTTCCATTTGCGTTCCTGCCCGGGGTCCAGGTCCCGGTAGAAAGTGGTGGTGAGGGCGCCGGTACCCAGCGTGCTTTCGAACGCCTCGGGCAGGGACCAGCCTTTCCATTCATCCAGGGGCACTTGCAGGCAGTCGGTGATACAGAAAGCCGGGCCGTGCAGAGCCTTTTCGACTTTCACCCGGCGGCGCATCTGCAACACGCCCATGGGATCGGAAGTGGTGGCAACGTTATAATACGGCATCTTGAACGGGTCGTGCGGCAGGCCGCAGATACACATCTCCACCGGGCAGCCCGGCCTGAGCTGCTGAGCTTTTTCATAGATCGCCCGGTAGTACTGCCCCTGGTTCCGGAACGACTCCAGGGGCGAGGCGTGCTTGTGCGCCGGGTTGAAACAGGGCGGGCAGGCGGTGTTTTCGACGGCGTCCAGGTAGAGGGCATCGTAGCCCCAGCCGGCCAGGAACTTTTCGGCCACGGAGGCGATGTATTCCACGCAAGGGGGGTAAGCCGGGCAGAGCAGCCAGTTGCCGCGGTCGGTGACAGGCGGTTCGCCGTTCTCGTCCAGGATGACCCAGTCCCGGTGCTGCCGGGCCAGCTCCGACCCCGGGCTCATTCCCTGCGGACACCACCAGATGTCGGCCTTGAAGCCCTCCCGGTGCAGCCGCGCCACGAAAGCCCGCATGCCGTCCTCGCGGTCCGGAAATTTGCCGGCTTCCGGGCTGGGCCGCCAGTCGCCGTAGTAGTCGAACCAGCCGTCATCGAGGATAAACCAGTCGATACCGATCCGCTTGAGCTGCGGCAGGACGGCGTAGAGCTGGCCGAGAGTGAAGTTCAGGTCGAAGCCCCAGGTCTTCCAGTAGGGGTTGTGGGCCGCGGCTGGGGAGGTGCGCTGAATGTCGATTCCCCGGCAGCGGAGTATCTCCGCGTAGGTCCGCAGGGGGTCGTGGAAGTCGAGCCGGTGGAGCATGACCGCCGCCTCGATCGAGTGCAGGCTCCGGCCGGGTTCGAGGTTCCGGCTGATTCCGGTCGGCCCTCCCGGCTCCTGGGTCAGGCAGACCTCCACCAGGCCGTCCCGGGCCGTGCGCACCGGCAGGGAAATCCATTCGGGCCGGGGTTCGGCGCTGAATACCGCCAGGCCGCATCCCGGCGCCCAGAGGTCCACCAGCGGAGTGCCTCCACCCTCGCCTTCGGCAGACTCCCGGTCCCCGGCGCCCATGAAATTGACCTGCGCGAAGTCGGGACCCGGCCAGATCAGCGCGTAATCCAGGCTCCAGCGGTAGGCCCCACCCTGGTAGGAGGCGAATTCCCAGGCGTGGCTGCCGGGGTCCAGCAGACGCCGGTCCAGCCGGTAGTGGTCGGCCACCACCCGCTCCACTTCGATCCGGGAGTCGCCCCGGTTGGTGAACACGGCGGAGGTGAAATAGACCGTGGGGAATTTTTCGTAGAAGCTGAGCGTGATTTCCGCCTCGATGTCGTACCGGCTCACTCGTCCGGAAGAGGCCCGGATCAGGAATTTCTTCCCCTTGCCGAAAGGACTGCCGTCTGCGGGGATGTCCGCCTCTTCGAGCCTGTCCCGGTCCACGGCCAGCGGCACCGGCCGGCCGCCGACCTCCACGTGGAAAGTGGGCACGAGGCCGGGCCGGGAGACCGGAGTAACCAGGCTTCCCTGCCGGCGCAGCGCGGGCGTGACCGTGAGGTCGGCAGCGATGGCGAGGACGAGGCTGTCGGATTCGATAGTCAGCCCCGCCGGACCCAGGCTGGCAGAGGGAGAGGCGGCCCGGCCGGCGGCGAGGACCGTCAGGGTTAGAACCAGAATGGCTTTCCAGAGAGAGATAGTTCTATTGAACATTGGGCAATTTCCTTATCGATTGTTCCGGCCGGTCTTCACTGCCCCTGGTACCAGCGCACCGCGTTATTGAAAAATATTTTCGCCACCACCTCCGGCGGCAGGGCCAGACCTTCAACCGTGGCCCCAGCCCCGATGTAGTCGGTTTCTATCAACTCATCCGTAGCCAGCCAGCGGTAATCCTCCAGGTAGCACTCCATGATCTCGGCCAGCAGGTCATTCGGGTCGTCACGTGATAAATCGAGTTCGATGCCGGAG
>JAZDIG010000060.1:0-20261 GCA_043805105.1 Candidatus Glassiibacteriota bacterium
GGCGCCCGGGACCGGCCAGGTCTGGGTAGCTACCGCCGGAGGCGGCGTGAGCCGGCTTGACGGCGGAGTGTGGACCACTTTCCGCCAGCCGCTGGGGGAGGGCAGCCAGGAAGTCTATTCCATCATCGCGGACCCGGACGGCCTGATCTGGATCGGGACGGTGGCGGCCGGCGCCGGCTTCTGGGACGGGGCTTCCTGGCTGAAAGCGCCCCTGCCCGTGGAGGAGGGCACAGGCGTCGTGCACGTCAGTCTGATCGACGGCGGCGACCTGTTTTTCGGCACCACTGCCGGCGCCTACCTTTACGAGCGGAACGAAAACCGCTGGGAGCGGCTGCCGGTCCCGGAAGAGCTGGCCCCCTACCCTATCGTATCCTCCGCCGAATTCCACAATCATCTCTGGCTTTCCCCGGCCGGCCAGGGTCTCTACCTGTTCGACCGCGGCCTGATCCGGCGCTATTCGGCAGCCAGCGGCCTGCCCTCGGACAACGTCTACAACATCGCGCAGTCTGCGGACGGCCGTATCTGGTGCTCGACCTGGAACGGGATAGGAATCTACGACGGCCGGCGCTGGCGCAGGCTGGGCCGCGACCAGGGCCTGCCGGACGACCTGGTGACTTTCGTACTGTTCGGGCCGGAGGGAAAGACCTTTTTCGGCACGCACCACGGCCTGGCGGTTCTGGACGGCGGCTCCTGGCGGGTTTACGACCGGGACAGCGGGATGCTGAGCAACACGGTCAACCACCTCGCTCTCGGCCCGGACGGCAGGCTCTGGATCAGCACCGAGGGCGGCGGGCTGGCCTGTCTGAAAGGCGATTCCCTGTGGGTCTACACCAGGGAAAACGGCCTGCCGGTAAACCAGGTGCAAGCCGCGGCGCCAGCCCCGGACGGCACGCTCTGGATCGCCACCAAGGCGGGACTGGCGGTTATGAGGAACGGCTCGATAGCGGCCATCGCCGGACTGGAAGAGGGAGCGCCGCCTGCGGCCCATTTCACTTGCCTGTTTACCGCGCCGGACGGCACGCTCTGGGCCGGCACGAACGGCCTGGGGCTCTGGCGCCGGAGTCCGGATGGCGTCTGGACCGGATTCAGCGCGGAGGACGGCCTGGCCGCCAACCAGGTACTGGCCATCAGCCGGCTGACCGACGGCCGGATGCTGTTCGGCACCCAGATGGGCCTCACGGCTTTCGATGGCCAGCACTGGCGCAGCTACGGCACCTCGGACGGTTTCAACCCGGGCGCCGTCCGCTATATCTTCACCGACCGAGACGGCTCGGTCTGGCTGGCCGGAGTGGAACAGGGGGTGGTCAGGTTCGAGCCAGAGCGCCTGGCTGAGCCGGAAACTTTCATCGCCTGCCCGGACAGCACTCTGCACTCGGTGAATCCGGAGAACCTCCCGGTCGTCATGGTTCCGGGCACCGCCGCGGATTCCACGCCGAAGGCGGGAAAGCTCTTTTACTTCGGCAGTGCGTTCTACCGCGAACTGGCGGATTTCGCCCGCACGGACACTTTGACCGTAGACAGATTCACAGTAGAAGCCACGGCAGTCATGCCCTGGTGGATCGTCCCCCCGGCCGCTTTCCGTTACGCCTGGCGGCTGGACAACGGCCCCTGGAGCGGGTTCAACTACAGCGGCACTCTCCCCCTATTTGACCTCGGCCGGGGTCCTCACCTGCTTCAGGTACGGGCCAAGGGACCGCACCTGAGAGTGGACTCCACGCCCGCCACCTACAGGTTCTACGTCGACCTGCCGACCTTCTGGAGCGACTGGCGCACCTGGGCCGTGGCCTCAGCTTTGTTACTGGCCGCTCTGGTAATTCTGCGCAGACGGCAGCTTGCCTGGTGGGTGCGCCGGCTCCGGTACCGTCATTTCCGGCCGATCACCCCCAACCCCTTCCATCCCAATACACCGCTGGCCGCGGACGAGCAGATAATCGGCAGGAAGGACATTCTCGATTCGATCGGCGGCGTGCTGAGCGGAGCCGAAAAAAGTTCGGTGGTCCTCCACGGCGGCGAAAAGATCGGCCTGACCAGCTTCCTGCGGCAATGCGCCGAACTGGCCGGAAAAGCCGGAGTGAAAGTCGTCCGCCTCGACCTGGCGCGTGAATACTTCACCGACATCGCCTCATTGGCCGATAGAATCACCGCCTTATTGGCGGACGGTCAGGAGGAAGAAGGCCGGACAGAGGGAGGCTCCCCATTCGAACGCCTTGTGGAGGCAATCCACCGTTCGGCCTCGCCTGTGCTGCTGCTGTTCGACGATGCCGAGCTGGCGGCCCGGCTGGTGGGGCGGGAGGCCGAGCGCGGCGAAAAGTTACTGGCCACTTTCCGCGAGCTGGTGCTCGATGAGAAAGGGGCGAGCTTCATCTTCGCTCCCGCCGGCCTCGAGGCTTTCCGCGAGCAGGCCGGCGTGCTGTTCGACATGAGCCGGATTTTCAAGCTGGGCCCGGTGGCCCTGGAGGAGTCCACGGCGATCCTCACCCGGCCGCTGGAAGGCCGGGCCTTCCTGCACGATGAGGCGGCGGCGCTGCTGGTGCGCCTGGCCGGCGGCTACCCCTATCTCCTGCACTACCTGGGCCAGGAGCTGGTCGAGGAGATCAATCAGGCCCAGACAAACCTCGTCACCCTCGACATGGCCGCCCGGACCGTGGACCGGTTGATCGGCAACCCCCCGGTCTACCTGCTGGACCTGTGGGACGAGCTGACCCGCCGGGAGAAGCTCCTGCTGGCCGCGGCCTATTCCACCGACGGCGGCGCCGAACTGGGCCTGCAGGATATCACCTCCATCCTCGCCACTCACCAGATCGACATCGTTCCGGAAGAGCTGGCCAAGGCAAGCGCGGACCTGGCGCGCCGGGGACTGCTGGAGACCGGCAGCGAGGGACGTATCTCCGCCCGCGACAGCCTGCTCGGCCGCTGGATCAAAGCCGGCCCCTCGATCGCGGATATTTACGCCGCCGAGGACTACGATATCGGCGAGGAGCTGCACCGCTTTACCGACGAGCTGAGCCACTCCTTCCGCCTGAACGAGCTGGGCGAGCGGGTGGTGAAATTCCTCGAAGACATCCTGCATTGCCAGTGGGGGGCCCTTTATGCGATCAGCGCTGACAAACCGGCGGAAAACGAAGTGCCGGCCGACCTTCTCGCCTTTTCCGGCCGGACCCCGGAAGACGGCGGCTTGCCGGACAGAATCCCCGGCAGCCTCCTCGAAAGCCTGATCCGGCGCGGCGAGGCTGTCGTCGCCCTAAAGAGCGCCCAAGAGAGCCGGCCGGCGGCTGCCGTGTTCGAACCCGGGACGCTGGTGCTGGCACTGTTGGCCCGCGGCGTGCCAGTGGGTCTTCTGGCCCTGGGCCCGCGCCGGGACGGCGAACGCTACAGCAGGCGCGACCGCACTTTCTGCCGGACCTGCGCCGAACAGGCGGCGGTCGCCCTGGAAAACGTCCGGATGTACCAGGAAGAGACCGAAAAGGAACGTCTCCGCCAGGAGCTGGACACCGCACGCCGGATGCAGATGGCGATCCTGCCCGAGCGCAAGCCCGAGGTGCCCGGACTCGATTGCTTCGCCCACCTCAATCCGGCCACCGAAGTGGGAGGCGACTACTTCGACTACCGGCTGCTGGACTCCGGCGAATTCATATTCCTGATCGCCGATGTCAGCGGCCACGGAGTGAGCGCCGGCACCCTGGTCTCGATGTCCAAAAGCTGCGTCTTCAACCAGGTGCGGTTCGACTACGGGGTGGCCGAAATGATGACCGCGCTCAACGAAATGGTGCGCGGGACCCTGGCCGAAAGGCTCCTGATGACGCTCTGCTACACGATCTTCGACACGCGGACGAACACCCTGACCTATTCGATAGCCGGGCATCCCTTCCCTTATCACTACTGTGCCGCCGATGGAGTCCTGAGCGAACTGGAGCTGGCCGCCTACCCCCTGGGCGTCACCGGCAAAGCCCGCTACAAAGTCGACAGCCGCAAATTCGGCCCGGGCGACGTATTCGTCTTTTATTCGGATGGAATTATCGAGGCGGTCAACCCGGAGGGCGAGCAGTTCGGGTTCGAGCGGTTCGAACAGGCGATCAGGGATAACAGCGGCCTGGACGCTGAATCGGTCGCCGTCAACATCCTCGAAAGATTCGACCATTTCAGAGAGGGAGTGCCCCAGGCCGATGACGTCACTCTGGTGGTAATCAGGATTAAATGACCAGAAAAGCTGAAGCAACTAAAAAAACAACTCGGCCGGCCACCGGCTCCAACTTGTCGGACTGCCTGTTCCGCCTGCTCGACCTACTGCTGCGGCCCGGCAAGCTGGAACGGATTTTCCGGGAAGGGGTGCGGATAATCGGGGAGTACACTCCGAGTTTTGAGGTGGCCGGCCTGCTGCTGGCCGCCGACCACAGCCAGCTGATCCCGGCCGACAGGGAGTCTTTCTGCCCGGCGCTGGCGCTGCCGCCCCGGCTGAGGGAGCTGGCCGCCTCCGGCCGGCAAGGCTTCCCGTTCAGGCAGGTCCGCCTGCAGCGCGTGGGCAGCACTGATCCCTGGTGGCAGTTCTACGACCGCAACCGCGAGCTGCTCGAACAGAGCGGCACGGATGGGGTTTTCCCCCTAGGCTGGGACCGGGAGCTCGTCGGGGCGCTGGCCGTGCGCCGGAATCAGAGCCCGGCCGGCAACCTCGGCCGCGAAGCCAGTCTGATCGAGGCGGCCGCCCGACAGCTCTCGCTCGGCCTCTTCCGCCTCTCCCTCTCCGGCGCCGTGCGCGAGATCAGCTTTCAGTCGCGCCGCCGGGCCCTGGAGCTGGAGACCCTGCAGGACATAGGCCTGGCCTTCTCCGGCAGCCTCGATCTCGACCAGCTCGCCGGCGACCTCCTGATGCGCTCGGTGTCCATTCTCGACGTCAACCGGGCCGCCGTACTGCTGGTCGATGACACCGACCCGGAGCGGGACGGCGCCCGGGAGCTGAAGATGCGCCTGGTCGAATCGTTCAACCTGGACGAGGTGCCGGTCGAGACGGTCAGGACTTTCGGCGGCTGCCGGCAAATTCTCGCCAATCTGAAGAAAAGAATCCCGACCCTGATCGATGACCCGCAAACCGCCTCGGCGCTCGGAGCGCGCAAGCTGATGGTGATGCCGGTGCAGTTCAAGGACGAGCTGCTGGGGGCGATCCTGGTGGCCGACAAGGAGAGTCTCCACGAGACAAATTCGGATTTCGGCGAAAGCGATCTGAAGCTGCTGACCACGATTGCCAACCAGGCCGGCGCGGCAATCTCCAACGCCAGGCTCTACCGCGATGTCCTGCGGATGAAGAACTACAACGAAAACATCCTTTCGAGTATCGCCAGCGGAGTCATCACCACCGGAGCCGACGGCCGGATAGTGAGCTTCAACGATTCGGCCGCCAGGATCTTTTCCGTGTCCGCGGCAAGAGTGGTGGGCAAACCGGTGGCCGAATTGTTCAAGTCGCTAAGCTTGAAAGAGCTTGCCGCCAGGCTGGACCAGGCTCACGCCGAAAAAAAAGCCTATCAGGAAATGAACATCCAGGCCACGGTCAAGGACGGTTCCAGGCTGATATTCAATATCAGCGCCACACCCCTGACCGGGGACGGGCAAAGCCTGACCGGCGGCGGCCAGGTGATTTCCGTGGAGAACATTTCCGAGGGCGTGCGGATCAAGGAAACGCTGAAACGCTATGTCAGCGGCAACGTGGTGGACCTGATCCTGGAACAGGGCCTCGAACTCGTCCTGGGCGGCAACCTCTGCGAAGTGACTGTCCTGTTCGCCGACATCCGTGGTTTTACCAGCATGAGCGAGCAGCACACGCCCCAGGAAGTCGTGGAGCTGCTCAACACCTATTTTGACTTGATAATCGACGTGGTGTTCCGCTACAATGGAACAGTAGACAAGATTGTCGGCGATGAAATCATGGTGCTTTTCGGCGCGCCTTTCGCATTCGAGGACGACACCCGTCGCGCTGTCGGCTGCGCGCTCGAAATGCTCGAGGTGCTCAGCCGGTTCAACCGGGAGCGGCAGAAACGGGGCGTCTTCCCGCTCGAGATCGGGATCGGCCTCAACCGCGGCCCGGTAATTTCCGGCAACATTGGCTCGACCAAGCACATGGACTACACCGTGATCGGCGATGCGGTCAACCTGGCGAGCCGGCTGGTGGGCCATGCCCGCGAGGGGCAGATTCTGATTACCGCCAGTGTCGCAGGCAACCTCGGCGAGGATTTTCGCATCCGCGAGATGGAGAGCATCCGGGTCAAGGGCAAGCGGGACATGGTTCCGATATTCGAGGTGCTGGGTGGGAAAGATGAGTAAAACCGCAAACAAGGTCTTCGAGTTCGACGAGATCGGCAGGATGAGTGTGCCGATGATCGCCGATGCGGAAATCAAGGTGGCGGACCGGGCCGGCGAGCTGGCCCGCGGACTCGGATTCGACAACAACCAGGTGGATGAGGTCCGGCTGGCGGTGATCGAGGCGGTGATCAACGCGATCGAGCACGGCCGCAGCAGCGAGGGTGAAGTGCACGTCTTTTTCGGGGCGGCGCGCAACCCGCTGCGCCTGGCGATTGTAATCGGCGACACCGGTTCCGGCTTCGATCCACGCTCGGTGAGCGAGCCGGATATCACTAAAAAGATCGGCCACAAAACGCGCAAGCGCGGCTGGGGCCTTAAAATAATGCGCAGCCTGATGGACGAGGTGCGGATCGAGTCCTCGGCCACGGGCACGCGGGTCATCCTGGTCAAGAGCGGCTGATCCGGTTGCGTGCCGATGAACCCGGCCGCAGTGTGGGTAAATCGTCGATCCGGCTGTTTGGAATAAATAAGGAATTGCCCTACCGGATTTTAGAATTTGACAATTAACCGGAGCAAGTCTACATTTAGCTTAAATTTAACCCGAGTCGGCGGCTGGCTCCACGTCTGGTTCCGATTCCAGCGCCCGGGGTCAGCACGCGACTGAAAACGGAGTCCGAATATGGCGGAAAACTTCCAGGTTTCCGTTCGCCGTGAAGCGAACTACGCCGTGCTTTACACGGATGGTTACATCAACAACACCGGTGGAGAAAAAATCGCCCAGGAATGCTATAAACTGCTCGATGAAGGAATCAAGATCTTCATACTAAATCTCGCCAAAAGCCCGATCGTCAACAGCGTGGGAATTGCGGTGCTGATCGAGCTGATCGAGCGGGTGAGGGAAGACGGAGAGAAGGTCATCTTCTGCAACTGCACTCCCGTAATCAGTAAAACCTTCAAGATCATGGGCCTGACCCAATACGCCGAGCTGTACGACAATGAAAAAGAAGCGCTTGCCAACATCCGTTCTTAGCCGTGTGGCAGCAGTCACGGCAATCTGCCTGCTTTTAGCCGCCGCCGCTCCGCTACCGGCTGTATTCGATAAACTGCGGCTCGACAACAAGACATTCATCAACATCATCTTAATCCTCGACTGTTCGGCCAGCATGAACAAGATCATCGGGCCGGTGCGCAAAATCGACATCGCCAAGAAAACGGTCGAGACCATCATCAAGAACCTGGCGATCGAAAGCCACGAGGCCGGCTCGATGAAAGCGGGCCTGCGGGTGTTCGGGTCCAAGTTTTACAAGTGGAAACAGAACTGCGACGACACCAGCCTCGAAGTCGCTCTCGGAGAAATCGATAATACGATCAACCCGATTCTGGTCAAGGTAACCGGCATCACGGCCAAGGGGCAGAGCTCGCTGTCGCTCACCATCGATGCGCTCAAGGGCGATTTCCCCGAACAAGACCAGGAATGCAACTTCATAGTGGTGATCTCCGACGGTGATGAGTCCTGCGGGGGGAATCCCTGCAGTGCAGTCAAGCAATTGGTGGGAAGCGGCGAGGGAATTTCCGTAAACACGATCGGCGTCCAGACCGATGCCGCCGGCTACGACAACCTCAATTGCATGGCCCAGGCCGGTAACGGGCTGTATTTCGACAGCAAGGACGTAGACAAGTTCGTCCTCCACCTCAAGGACGTCAACCGCCAGATTCAGGAAAACCGCCGGGCGATCGCCGCCGCGGCGCCGGCAGACACTACCGTGATCACCAAGCGCGACGTAACCGCCAACATGACCGAATACAAGGTGGACAGCGCAAGCCCGCTCTATCCGGATAAAGATGATCGTTTCCCGGCAATCGATACGCTGCGGCCCGAGGACAAGGTCTTCCTGATCTCGACCCGCGGCCTGTGGGTGGAGGTGTTCGCGCCGCAGAAGCGGCTCCAGGGCTGGATTCTGGCCAAGACCGGCGGATCGCAATATTCTGTAACCGTCACCGATGACAAAACCCCGCTCTATATGGAAAAAAGCCTCTCCAGCGAGGTGGCCACTTACCTCGATGCCGGCTTCCAGTTGACCGTGCTGAAAAAAGAGGGTGCGTGGTACAACGTATTCAACCAGCAGACAAACGTGCGCGGTTGGGTCCTCGCCTTCAATGTCGTCGAAAACTGACTTGAACTGCGAGCGAATCAGGAATAATTATCTACCTTGACAATCGAAGACCCCTGCCGAGGGGAGTCTTCAATTCCTAACCTTCTGACTGAAAATTTTCAGGACTCCTGCCGATGGCCGGTGTAATGAAAAGATTCATCTCCGGCGAAGTGATAATAGCCGAGGGGACGGTGGGCAATTCAGTCTACATCGTCCACTCCGGCAGGGTCGAAGTGTTCAAGAACAGCCCGAACGGTCCGGTCCAGCTCGCCAAGCTCGGACCCAACGAAGTGTTCGGAGAGATGAGCCTGATCGACGAGCGGTTCAGCCGCCGGACCGCCAGCGTGCGCGCAATCGAGGACAGCGAGATCATCATCCTCGACCGCAAAGGCTTCGACGGTTACCTTCAGCATGCCTCGCCGGGTATCTTCAACCTGATCAAGCGGCTGGCCAGCCGCCTGCGCGAAACCAACGACATCATCTCGCGGGCCGGCGGCGACCTGCACAACCTGCCCAAAACCATCAAGCTCGCCACCCCCACCGAAGGCACGGGCAAGCTCACCGACGACCAGCTCGCCGAATCGGTCGATGCCGCCGTGGACCTCAACCTCCTGCCAAAGCAGTTCAAAAAAGATCAGGTCCTGATCAAGGAAGGGGCCGAGGCGATGAGCCTGTTTCTGCTCAAGAGCGGCACGGTGCGGGTCTTTAAAAAAGTGAGTAGCGGCGAAGTGGCGCTGGACGATCTCTGCGCCAATGAAATATTCGGCGAAATCAGCATGTTCGCAGACGGGGTGCGCTTCTTCACCGTCAAGTCTATCGAAGATGGAGAGGCGGTGGTCTTCAGCAAAAAACAACTAGATGAAATGCTGCGCAAGGCGCCTCTGGAGCTTTTCCTGATTCTCGAATGCACTACTCAAAAACTCAAACGCACTTCCTTGCGCTTCCTGGAAAAATATGAAGAATGTGAAAAACTCAAAACCGAACTGGAGCAAACGAAAGGCCGATCCGGGGAGCTGGAGAAAGAGCCTGATTCACTCAGAAAAAAAGTAGCGGAACAGGCAGCGAAGATCAGAAAACTCTCCCCTCCCTCTCCCGAATCCGACCAGTCCTCCGGGTCGTGAACCAGTTTCCCGCTCCGGAACCCCGATGAACGACAAGCCAGTCAAACCGACCGCCCTGAAACCCGGTGACACTATCGGCCTGATAGCACCGGCCAGCCCGCTGCTGAACCTCGATGACCTCCGCCGGGCCGAAAGCTTTCTCGCCAGCCTGAATTTTGGGGTAAAGCTCGGCCGGCACGTCCGAGGCCGGCACGGATTCCTGGCCGGCACCGACCGCGAGCGGGCCGAGGACCTGCTGACGATGTTCGCCGACCGGAAAGTGAGGGCCGTGTTCTGCCTGCGCGGGGGCTACGGCAGCGGCCGGCTCCTCGAATTGATCGACTGGAATCTGATAGCAGCCAATCCCAAAGTCTTCCTCGGCCACAGCGACCTCACCGCCCTGCTCGGCGCAGTCACTTCCCGCACCGGCCTGGTCACTTTCTGGGGGCCGCTGGCCGGCTACGACCTGGGGCGCTACTCATCCGGCTTCAAGACCCGCTGGCTGAAAGCGGTTGTCTGCGGGACGAAGGAAAACCTGCGGCTGCCCGCCTCCCCGCCTTCCGCGGCCAGAAGAATCCGGGTGATCAGCCCGGGGAGCGCCCAGGGCCGGCTGGCCGGAGGCAACCTGAGCCTGATCGCGAGCCTGATGGGCACGCCCTACGAGATCGACACCGCCGGGAAGATCTTCTTTTTCGAAGACGTGGACGAAGAGCCCTACCGAGTCGACCGGATGCTGAACCAGTTGTCCCTGGCCGGCAAGCTGCGGGCCGCAGCCGGGATAGTGGTCGGCAGGTGCGTCAACTGCGAATCCTCCGGCCGGATGAAACGCAGCTTCCGCTTGCGGCAGGTACTCGACGGCCGGCTGGGACGGCTCGGCATCCCGGTCCTATACGGCTTTCCGTTCGGCCACGAGCCGGACAAGATCACCCTGCCGATCGGCGTGCGGGCGCGCCTGACCAGCAATCCTCCCTCACTCACCCTTCTCGAACCGGCGGTGACACCCGGGGACTGACCCTTCCCTTTCGGGCCGGATCGGCCTGGATTTTCCTCCGCGGGTGGGGCGGGCCGGCACGTTCCTTGCAGAACTCCGCCCATTTGGCCGGTCCCGATGCTGTGGCTCTGGCAATGAACGTGCCAGCCCGCCCGCCTCCAGGCTCCGGGAAAAAAACTTCCGGCAATCCGGAAGACTCACGGGAGGCAGGGTCCGAAGATGATAATCCCATCCTCGATATTCAGAACTGTTGCATCCGGTTCAGGGTAAATTGCGGTCAGAGGTAGCTCTGCAGCTTGGTCTTGACCTGTTCGTATGAGCAGGGTTTGAGCAGGTAGTCGTTGGCACCGGATTTCACTACCTGTTTGAGCAGGATCGAGGAGTTGAGGTCGCTTAGTACCACCACCGGGACCTCTGCGGTGCCCGGCTGGCTGCGCAGCGCCTTGAGGACTTCCAAGCCGTTCATCTCCGGCATGCGCAGGTCGAGCAGGATTATGTCGGGGGCCGACTTTTCAGTCGAGGAAAGAGCCAGCTTGCCGCTGAAAGCGGCGGTGGCCCGCAGTCCATCCTTGTTGAGCTGGCGGCAGATTTCCTGGCAGAACTTGAGGTCGTCGTCCACAACCAGCACGCTCAGGCCCTGCTCCCGGCGGTTGATCTTGCGCTGGGCCTTCTCCTGGTTGTCTCGCACCATCTGATCGGTATCGTTGTTGACCACTTTGAGCAGCGACTGCAGTTCCGGCTGGCCGTGGCCGATCTCACCGATTACCCAGCAGGCGGTGGCCCTCATCTTCGGCTCCTCGCTGACCAGCATCTCCTCCAGCGGCTCGATGATATCTTTATGTCCGAACTTCCAGATCGCCTTTAGGGTATTGCCGCGCACGCGGTTGTCCTTGTCGAACTTGAATTTCATCAGGATGCCCAGCACGTTGCGGTTGCCGATCGCTTCGATGGACTCGATGACGTTGGCCCGGACGCGGGCGTCCCGATCGTTCAGCATCTTCATTAGCAGGTTAGATTCGTTCTGCTTCATCATGTCGGCGATAATTTTGACCGCCGTGGCCCGCACCTGGTCGTCCTCGTCGATAATGATCTCCGAAAGAGTCTTGGCGGTGAAATCCTTGTCCTCGCGGATCAGGATGTCGAGGATTTTCTGGGTGGCTGCGCTGCTGGTCAGCTCCATTTCCTTGAGATAGGCGTATTTGCTTTCCATACCGACCACGAAATCCAGCAGCTTTTTTTTCTGCTGGATACCGAGTACGGGGTTTTCTTCATTTTCGCGCAACAGGCGCAGAATGATCTTGATCACGCTGTTGCGCGCCAGGTTGCGCAGAAAATCGCTGCTGTACTGGGAAAGGGGCATGATATAGCGGAGGGTGTCAAGATTGCCGGTATAGGCCAGCTCCTTGAGAGGCTTGATCTTGGCTGAATCCGGCATCTCAGTCAGCGCCTCGGCCATCAGCTGGGCCCTTTTCTCAGGGTCCTTTTCGCTGGCGGGGTCCGGCTTCTTTTCCGGCTTTTTTTCCTCCGGCTTCTCCTCAGGCTTTTGCTCCGCTTTGTCTTCCGGTTTTACTTCTCCGGGTTTGCCCTCGGTTTCCCCGGCGGTTTCCGGCTCTGCCTGGACGCCGGTGATTTCCTCCTCGATCGCCCTGACATCTGCTTTGATCTTCTCCAGTGTGGCCTTCGCCCGCTCCTGGATCGGCGCCCTTTTGAACACGGACAGCTCGATATAAAAGTACAGGCTCTGAGTAAGGCGCCTGATGTTTTCGTTATAAGACTGGATCATAGTGTTCTGGTAATCCACGCTGTTTTGTCTGCGGAATTCAGCCAGTCTGGCTTCCACCCGGCTGACCTGCTCCTCGAGCTGGGATACGTTACTCAGGCGCAGAACGAGTAGGTTCATCTCCCCTTCGTCCAGGCAGTTCTCCCGCTTGTCTTCTTCTTTAACGGTCTGCCTGTAATCGTTTATTTTTTTCCGGTACTTCTGGAACAGCTTGGTCTGCTCTTCCTGGTCCCGCGTCAGACGAGCGCCTGGCGTCTCAGGCACTTCCAGCAAATTCACCAGCCGGTCGACAATCTTGAAGTCCATCTCCGCAATCCACGCCTTACGCTTCTGGCTGGCCGCCTTCGAGCCGGCGTTCATGAAAATAATCCTCTTGTAGACCAGGCCTTCCTTCAGGATTTCCATCTCGAATTCGTAGTATTGCCCGAACTTTTCCAGGATGCCCCGGATCACGTTTTCCTGTCCGTCGGCGGCGTAGACCTCATCGAGCACCCGGCGGACCTGGTCCAGCGGATTGTGCTCCGCGCTGATCGCGATAAGCTTTTCCGCTACCGAGCGCAGCATCTTGCAGATCACCATCTGGCGCTTGAGATTTTTGGTCGGCAGGCCCAGGTTGATTTCTTCTTCGAGGCGGGTGGTGAACGAGGCTTTCTTTTCCTGATCCAGCCTTCCCCGTTCAATGTTGAGGTTATTAAATTCATCCAGGTAAAAGAAAAAGTTCAGCAGCGTATCCTCTTCCGCGAGAAATTTCTTGAAACGCTCCTGCACCTGCTCCAGTTCCTCGCCTTCCAGACGGTGGTCGTGGTAGGTGCAGCGCAGGAACATCTGGATGAAATAGTGGTCCAGGACCGAGATGTCGCCGGCGAAGAGGTTCTCGAGGGCGTCGAGCTTGGTTTTGAAGTATTCCTCGCAAAACTGCTGGCGGGCCTGCTTGTCCGTGGCGCCGGCAATCTTATCGCTGAACAGACAGTCGAGGATGTTAAAAGCACCGACAAAGGTTTCACCCAGCGTACCCTGGTCCAGGCGCAAGTTTTCCTTGGGAGTGAGGAAGTACTGCCTGAAGCGGGAATCCTTCTTTAGCTTGTCGTAACGTCCGGAAAAGATCAGGGGCACGTCCTCGTTCAGTCTCTGGAGGCCTTTTTCGAACTCCGAGCTGCGCAGCGAGCTTACCCTGCTTTCCAGGAAGGTCTGGACCTCTCTGCCTGGATTTATTTTTAGTCCGAACTGCATCGCTTCAACCTTTTTTTACTGAATTATTCTGTAAGAATGATAAAAAATAATCTTTTCCTGCCGTCAAATCAATCATGAACTGAAGCAGACTCCTCCGTAACAAAATATTGACACGGCCGGTCCGTGACAGTAAAATGAAACGTCAAGACCTGAATTTTATTTAATCGAAGGATTTCCCTGGAACTTTATGATACCCGGCTTCGAAATCATCTGGCTCTGGTGGGCCAACACTTCTCTGGTGAGTGAGCACGCTCACCACACTCACGGGGGATTGCGCCCGCATTCATAGCCGGATTGAATACTGTATGTTACGGCCGCGGGCATCCTCCAGGTGACCGCGGCTTTTTATTTCGTTTTGCCCTTATCCAACCGCCACGCTGCGGAGAAAAGCAATGCAGAACATCGTACCGACAGAAAAGGAATTTATCGCCCGGGCGGCTCCGGGCAGGATTGTTTCGGTGGCCACCGAGCTGTACACGGACACCGAAACGCCGATCAGCGTATTCAAGAAACTCTGCGAGCCCAGCGAGTACGCCTTTTTGCTGGAAAGCGTCGAGATGGAGGAAAAGATCGGCCGCTACTCGTTTCTCGGCCCATCTCCCCGCACGATTATCCGCGGCCGGGGCGAGGAGGTCGAGGTCATCTCCGCGGGCAGGGTCAGCCGCATCGAGGGCAACCCGGTCGAGTACCTCAAGCGCTTCATCGGTTCCTACCGGTCCGAGCCGCTTCCCGGCCTGCCTCGCTTCCAGAGCGGAATCGTGGGCTATTTTTCCTACGACACGATCCGTTATTTCGAGGACATCCCCTGCACCAAGCCCGACCCCCTGGCCCTTCCCGACTGTCACCTGATGGTGGCCGACCGCCTGATCGTTTTCGATCACGTCAAGCACACGCTCACTGTGATAGTAAGCTCCTTCATCGAGCAGGGCGACAACCCGGCGGAACGCTACCGGGAGGCCTGTGAAAATATCCGCTGGCTGGTCAGGCGCATCAACGAAATCGTCCTGGTGCCGCAGAACGTGGGGCCGGCAGGGACCGGCGCCGCGCTCGAGCCGCAGTCGAACACCACCCGGGAAGAATTCGAGCGGATGGTGGAGCGCGCCAAAAAGTACATCCACGCCGGGGACATCTTCCAGGTGGTGCTCAGCCAGCGGTTGCGCACCGAGCTGCGCGGCGACCCGTTCGACCTTTACCGCGCCCTGCGAAGAATCAATCCATCGCCTTACATGTTCTACCTCAAGTTCGGCGACCTCAAGGTGGCGGGCTCGAGCCCGGAGGTGCTGGTGCGGGTGGAAAACGGCATCGTGACCACCCGGCCCCTGGCCGGCACCCGTCACCGGGGAGGAGACGAGGAAGAGGACCGCCGGCTGGAGGAAGAGCTGCTGGCCGACCCCAAGGAGCGCGCCGAACACGTGATGCTGGTCGACCTGGGACGCAACGACCTGGGACGGATCTGCGATTACGGCACGGTGAAGGTGACCGAACAGATGAAGATCGAGCGCTACAGCCACGTGATGCACATTGTGAGCAACGTCGAGGGCCGGATGCGCGGCGATGTCACCGCCCTGGACGTCCTGGGCGCCTGTTTCCCGGCCGGCACGGTCAGCGGCGCACCCAAGGTGCGGGCGATGGAAATAATCGACGAGCTGGAAAAGGAGGCGCGGGGCATCTACGCCGGCAGCGTGGGGTACATCGACTTCAGCGGCAACCTCGACACCTGCATCGCCATCCGCACGATAGTAATCAAGGGCGACACGGCCTACATCCAGGCCGGCGCCGGAATCGTGGCGGACAGCGACCCCGGCCGGGAATACCAGGAAACGCTAAACAAGGCCAAGGCCCTGCTCAAGGCGGTCGAACAATCCGGAGATTTCCGATGATACTGGTCATTGACAACTATGATTCCTTTACCTATAATCTCGTCCAGTATCTGGGCGAGCTGGGCGCCGAAATCACGGTCTACCGCAACGACAAGCTTACGGTCGAGGACGCCACGGCGCTGGAGCCGGCGGGCGTGGTCATTTCCCCGGGACCGGGGACTCCGGACGATGCCGGAGTCTCCCTGGACCTGCTCGAACGCCTGGGCCCCTCAGTCCCCTTTCTGGGAGTCTGCCTGGGCCATCAGTGTATCGGCCAGGTATACGGCGGCCGGGTGATCGGCGCTCCCACCCTGATGCACGGCAAAACCAGCCTGATCCATCACGACGGCTCTTCGCTATATCAAGGCGTGTCGAATCCTTTCGAGGCGACCCGCTATCATTCGCTGGTCGTGGAGCGCGAGTCCCTGCCCGACTGCCTGGAGGTCACCGCCGAGACGGCAGAGGGTGTGGTCATGGGCCTCAGGCACCGCCGGTTCCCGGTCGAGGGGGTCCAGTTTCACCCGGAGTCGATCCTGACCTTCGCCGGCAAGCAACTACTCGTCAACTTCCTGGCCCGGCTTTGACCCGGTGGGCTCGGTGATGGACTATCTGGCGATAAAACAGAACAGCGGCCCGCCGGGCGCGCCCTGGGTCTGCATATTCGGCACTTCCGACCCGGCGGACAAGGCGAGTGTCCGGGAGGCGGAATGGCTGGGCCGCGGCCTGGCCGAACGCGGCTGCGTGGTGGTGACCGGCGGCTACGGGGCGGCCATGGAGGGCGCCAACCGCGGAGCGAAAAAGGCCGGCGGCTTCACGGTCGGCGTCACCTGCTCGATTTTTTCCCGCCGGCCCAACGGCTGGATCGACCGGCAGATCGAGACCCACAGCCTGCTGGAGCGGCTCGACACCCTGCTGCGCCTGGGCGACGGCTACGTGGCCGGCAAGGGGGGCACCGGGACGCTGGCGGAAATCGCCGTGGCCTGGGAATACATCAACAAGCGGATTGTCACCCGCCGGCCGCTCGTGCTGCTGGGCGCTTTCTGGGAAAAGCTGCCGTCCATAATCAGCGACCAGGCCGCCGCTCCCGGCGTGAGTATCGGCCGGGCCGCGGATTCGATCCTGACCGCCGGCGATGTCGAGGAGGCGGTCAGGCTGGTGACTGAAAGAATGCAGGCGCTCGAACCTGGCTCCGATTCGCATAGCTGAACCCAGACTGGGAGACTTCCCCGATGATCGCGGATGCTCTAAAGCTGGTGGTCGAGGGCCGTGACCTGGAAGCCGGTCAGGCCGAGGAAGCGATGACCGAAATCATGGAGGGCCGGGCTCTGCCTTCCCAGATCGGCGCTCTTCTCACCGCCCTGCGGATGAAAGGCGAGACGGTGGAGGAGATTACCGCTTTCGCCAGGGTGATGCGCGCCAAGGTCAGCGCAGTCAGGTCCGCCGTGCATGCGAGGCTGCTCGATACCTGCGGCACCGGCGGCGACGGTTCCGGCAGCTTCAACATCTCCACCGCCTCCGCATTCGTGGCGGCCGGCGCCGGCGTGCCGGTGGCCAAGCACGGCAACCGTTCCGTATCCAGCCGCTGCGGCAGCGCCGACGTGCTCAAGGAGCTGGGAGTGAACATCGAGGCCGGCCCGGCCACAGTGCAGAGGTGTCTGGACGAGGCTGGTATCTGCTTCATTTTCGCGCCGCTTTTCCATCCGGCGATGAAACATGCGATCGGCCCCCGGCGCGAAATCGCGATCAGGACCGTATTCAACATCCTGGGGCCGCTCACCAACCCGGCCGGCGCCACAGTGCAGCTGCTGGGGGTCTACGACCGGCACTTGGCCGAAAAACTCGCCGGCGTACTCGGCCGGCTGGGCAGCGAAAGGGCTTACGTGGTACACGGGCACGGCGGGCTGGATGAAATTTCGCTAAGCGGCCCTACGGCAGTGGCCGAACTCGAAAACGGCAGCGTGAAAAGCTACGAAATCAGGCCGGAGGATTTCGGTATCCGGACCCGGCCGGATGAGGCGGTGCAGGGAGGAGACGCCGCAGTCAACGCCCGTATCCTGCGCGAGGTGCTCTCCGGCACTCCCGGCCCCTGCCGCGACAGCGTGGTGCTGAACGCCGGCGCGGCGATCAGCGCTTTCCACGCGGGCATGTCTATCGCCGAGGGGATCGGCCGGGCCGCAGAGGCCATCGACAGCGGCAGCGCCGCCCTCAAGCTCGAAGCCCTGATCGAAACCAGCAACCTTTAACGCCGGACTGGCCGCCATGAACGTTCTTGAAAAAATAATCGCGGACAAGCGCGAGGAAATCGCGGCGGGCAAGCGCAAGCACCCGCTGTCGGTAATGAAGGCGAGGGCCGGGGAAGTGCCCCTTCCCGAGGTCTTTCCTTTCGCCGGGGCGCTGACCGCCTCCGCGGGCGTGGCCCTGATTGCCGAGATCAAGAAAGCCAGTCCCTCCAGGGGCCTGATCCGGGAGGATTTCAACCCGCAAGAGCTGGCCGCTGCCTACCGTCGGGGGGGCGCCAGCGCAATCAGCGTACTGACCGATGTTAGGTACTTCCAGGGGGCCGACGAGCATCTTTCACTGGCCAAGGCCGCCTCCGGCCTGCCCGTGCTGCGCAAGGACTTTATTATCGATCCCTGGCAAGTTTACCAGTCCAGGCTCTTGGGCGCGGACTGCATCCTGCTGATTGCCGACGCGCTGGAGGGCTCCCTGCTGGCTGATCTGGTCGGCCTGGCCCACGCTCAGAAACTGGACGTGCTGGTCGAAGTGCATGACGAAGGCGACCTGGGACGGGCATTGGAAGCAAAAGCCCGAATGATCGGAGTCAACAACCGGGACCTGCGCACTTTCGAAGTGTCACTGGAAGTGTCCGAATCCTTGGCGCCGCTTATTCCACCTGAGATGATCAGGGTTTCTGAAAGCGGCATCACGTCCCACGCCGACCTCATTCGCCTTGGAAAGCTGGGTTACCAGGCCGTGCTGGTGGGCGAACACCTGATGCGCCAGCCCGATGTCGAGCGGGCCGCCCGGGAACTGCTGGGGGGACGGCCGTGACCGTCCGGGTGAAAATCTGCGGTCTCACCCGGCTGGAGGATGCGTTGGCTGCCTGTGAGCTGGGAGCGGATGCACTGGGATTCGTCTTCCACCAGCCGAGTCCGCGCTACGTGAGCCCGGAAGCGGTGCGGGAGATCGTTTCCTCGCTGCCGCCGCTGGTCGCCACGGTGGGCGTGGCAGTCGATCTGCCGGCAGGGGAAGTCGAGAGGCTGGTGGAAGTTTCCGGGGTGGACCGGGTTCAACTTTCCGGCGAGGAATCCCCGGAGTATTGCCGGACGCTGGCTGTCCCCTGGTTCAAGGCGATAAAAATCGGCCGGCGGGAAGACCTGGAACGGATCGAAGCTTACGGCCGGGGTCGCACTTACCTTATGGACACGCTCGCCCCGGGCCTGGCCGGGGGCAGCGGCCGGAGCTTCGACTGGACCTGGGCCGCCGAGGCTAACCGTTACGGCCGGATCATCCTCGCCGGCGGACTCGGGCCGGCCAATGTCCGCCGGGCCATCGAAACCGCCCGGCCGTATGCCGTGGACGTGGCCGGCGGCGTGGAAAGCCGGCCCGGGGTGAAAGACCGCGAAAAGCTGGCCGCCTTCATTGCGGCCGCCAAAAGTGAATAGGATTGATTTAGCGACGTAATACTTTTTGTCCTAACTTATACTACGCAGGGCATAAAATAGACTGCATCAAAACACACAAATTTCTCTTTTCTTCTTTTGGTGGCAAAAGAAGCAAAACCACTTCTTTCATAACTGAAAGAAGCAAAGGTTAATCCAGGCATTCGAGTCTTAGACTCCGCTTCCCGGGTGGTCGCCTGCGCGAGAGTCGCGCAATGGCCTGCCGGGGGTTCTGGCATTTATCGAGGCTGCGATGGAAATTACGAGGCTTCTACACGCTCCATAGGGAAAATCTCAAGGCTTGGAGCATTTACGACCCCTATTTCGATATATCCAGGCTTTGTATAAATACAATCTATTTCACGCTGCCAGTAGTAAATAACGAAATTGAATTCTTAAAATATAGCTTGATTTCATCTTAATATCCTTTCATGTTATTAAATCCCCTCTGCCCTCTTTGATAAAGGGGTGTAGCCAACCTCCCCCTTTGCAAAAGGGGGATTGAGGGGGATTTTGAAAATCTTAACGACCGGTTTTAAGAAATAATCCCGGTTAGGAGCCGGTAATGAAATTAAAACTCGGCCTGCCCAAGGGCAGCCTGCAGGACTCCACCCTCGAACTCTTCCGCAAGGCGGGGTACGATTTCAGCGTGTCCGAGCGCAGCTACTTTCCGTCGATCGACGATCCGGAGCTGGAGGCGATGCTGATCCGCGCCCAGGAAATGGCGCGCTACGTCCAGGATGGCGTTTTCGATGCCGGTCTGACCGGCTACGACTGGGTGCTCGAAAACGGCGCGGACGTGGTGGAAGTGGCCGACCTGGTTTACGCCAAGCGCAGCATGCGGCCGGTGCGCTGGGTGCTGGCGGTCCCCGAAACTTCTTCGATCCAGGGCCCCGCCGACCTGCAGGGCAAGCGGATCGCCACCGAGGTGGTCAACATCGCCAGAAAGTACTTCGCATCGCACGGCGTGACCGCGGAAATCGAGTTTTCGTGGGGGCGCCACGGAGGCGAAAGTTCCAGACCTGGCGGATGCGATCATCGAGGTCACCGAAACCGTCAACAGCCTGCGGGCCAATAAGCTGCGCATTATCGACACCGTGCTCGAATCCACCACCCGGCTGATCGCCAATAAAAAAAGCTGGGCCGATCCCGGCAAGCGGGAAAAGATCGAGAACCTCGCGCTGATGCTCAAAGGGGC
>JAZDIG010000061.1:0-4634 GCA_043805105.1 Candidatus Glassiibacteriota bacterium
TTATCGAGAAATCACCCCGATGACTGATTGGAGGTTGTTTATGTTCACGAAAACGGCCATACGCGCCTTGATGATCGTTGGCGCACTCGTGTCGTTCGTCACCTGCAGCCTTCTGGCTCAGGGCATACAGCGGCAGGAGTACAGCGGTCTCGATAAATACTTGACTCAGGGCCGGCCCGATGCAGCCTCGTTCGTAGGTGTGAGGGCCGCCGAGTTCCTGGAAATCCCGATCGGGGCCAGGGGTATTGCCATGGGCAGCGCTTATTCGGCCTGCACCGATGACATCAGCTCGATCTGGTGGAATCCGGCAGGCCTCGGCTTCCTTGATAAAAAGGAAGTGATGCTGACCGTGGTCGACTACACCCTCGACCTCACTTACAGCTACGCGGCGGCGGCCGTTCCGCTCAACGACGGCAACCTGGTAATCGGCGGCTTCTTCGGCTACCTGGACATCCCGGAAATGGAGATCACCACCATCGGATCGCCCCAGGGTGTCGGCCGGACTTTCAACGCCTTCGATTTCCAGGTGGGCGGCACCCTCGCCTACACGCTGAGCGACCGCTTTATTGCCGGCCTGAGCATGAAGTACGTCCACCAGGACATGTTCGGCAACATCGCCGGTAACGCCGTCGCTTTCGACGCCGGCGCCATCTATCATTCCGAGATCGCCGATCGCGAGATCCGTTTCGCCTTCGCCATCCAGAACCTCGGCACCAACATCACGATGAGGGGGCCGAACCTGCTTTACGAGATAGGACCGGAGGACGCCGGCGGCGGCATCCCTTCAGGCTACGGTGATTTCTCCTCCAACCCGTATGCCCTGCCCAGAAGGTCGAACCGCTGGGCTTACCGGCAGACCCACACCTACCGTCTGCCGACCATCGTGAAGCTGGCGGTGTCGTACAACCTCTTGACCTCCGAAAAGACCAACTGGATGGTTACCGGTGAGCTGTGGCGGCCCAGCACCACTCCGCTGACTTATGCCACCGGCACCGAGCTCAACTACAACTTTACCCCCTTCATGTCCGCTGCCTTGCGCATGGGCTGGCTCATCCAGACCGATGAGTTCACGGACAATCAGGACTACTACGGAATGGATTACTGGGGTAGCGATCCTGTCTGGAGGGGCTTGAGCTTCGGCGGCGGTATCAAGCGTGAGATCGCCGGCAAGGCAATCTCGTTCAGCTATGCCTACCGCAACAAGGGCAGGCTGACTGCCGACAACTTCTTTACCCTGGGCTTCGGCTTCTAAGAACTCGGGATGAAGTGAAGTCAGCTAAATAAAATCCCGGCCCGGCAGTCAGCCGGGCCGGGATTTTTTTCCGCCCTTTCTCTGACTCCGCGAGCATGGCGGAACTTGACTCGGGGCGCCGGCAGCCGGTATCTTGTGACTCCCGGCAGGCTTGAAAAGCGGCTCCGAAAAATCCCCGAAATAAACTCGTTGAAATGCCGCTGACCGGAACATACAGGTGAAAACTTCCCGGCAACTTCCGCCCAACCATTCTCACGGAGGCCAAACGTGGACCGGCTGATGCTGCACCAATTCCGGCCAAAACCGGTCGTTTTTTTTCTGTCTTCGGCCCTCGCGCTCGTTCTTCTGGCGTCTGCGGTCTCCCTGGCCGCCGGGGGCGAAGCCGATCCGTTCACGGTGATCCGCCCGCCGCTGGCCGAGGGAAAACGGATCACTCCGTTGCTCAGCTACCAGATCAACATGGCCTGGCAGCAGGACGATCTGCGCCGGACTCGGCTGGGATCGATCCGTAACGAAAACGAGCTGCTGGCCTGGCAGCGGGAGCTGAGGGAGAAGCTGCTGGCCAGCCTGGGCGGCTTCCCCGCTGAAAAAACTCCGCTGAATCCGCGGATCACCGGCACGCTGCAGGTCGACGGCTACCGGATCGACAAGCTGGTATTCGAAAGCCTGCCGGGCTTCCACGTCACCGCTCTGGTCTACGTGCCGGACGGCCCGGTCGTGCGCCGGCCGGCGGTGCTGGTGGCCTGCGGGCACAGCCAGGTGGGCAAGGCCCATCCCGCCTACCAGCAGATTTCGGCCCGGCTCGCCAGACGGGGTTACGTGGTAATCTGCTGGGACCCGGTGGGCCAGGGCGAGCGCAGCCAGTACTGGGACGCCGAAAAGCTCGACAGCCGCTACAACCGGGTCTGCGGCGAGCACGCCATTCTCGGAGATGTCGCCTATCTGGCCGGCGCCAGCCTCGCCCGCTGGGAAATCTGGGACGGCGTACGCGCCCTGGACTACCTGGTCAGCCGGCCCGATGTTGATCCGGCCCGGATCTGCGTGACCGGCACCTCGGGCGGCGGCTTCCAGTGTGCGTTCATCATGGCGCTGGACTCTCGGATCCACGCCGCCGCCCCCTCCTGCTACATCAGCTCCCTGCCGATGCGTATGGCCAACCGGATTTTCACCGACCCGGACAACGACCCCGAACAGGACCTCTACTGCATGGTCTCCTCCGGGATAGACCACCCCGGCCTCTGTTTCCTCACCTACCCCCGGCCCCTGGTGCTGTCGATGGCGGTCGAGGACTTTTTCCCGATCGAGGGGGGCCGCAAGACCTTCCGCGAAGTGGAGGAAGTGTACCGCCGCTTTGGCCACCCGGACCGGATCGCGCTCACGGAGGGCTACCATCCTCACAGCTTCTCCAGCTACAACCAGCTTTTCGCTTTCGGCTTTCTGGACCGCTTCAACGGCCTGCCGGCCTCCACCGGGTTCGACTCCCTGCCCACTTTCGAGGACCAGAAGCTGCATTGCACCGCCAGCGGCCAGGTGCGGCTGGAGTTTCCCGGCGAAAAACACCTGCTCGAACTGGTGCGGGATTACTGCCGCGAGCGCGCGGAAAAGAAGCGCGTGGACCCGGTGGATATATACCGCGGCGGTTATTATCCTGGCATCGATTCCTGGCGTGTGGAGAAATGGGAGCACGGCAACCGCCGTGATGAAATCGGCTGGGAGTACACCGGTTCGGATACCTACGATGACCAGCAGATCGATCGCTACCTGCTTCATCACAGCGGGATGCTATCCATTCCGCTGTTGCACGTCCACCCGAAAAAATCCTCCGCCGGCAAGGCCCTGGTCTGGCTGGGCCGCCGCGGCAAGCTTTCGGCCGGGAAGTGGCCCCAGGTAAAGCAGTATCTCGACCAGGGCTACGACATCCTCGCCCCGGACCTGCGCGGCCAGGGCGAAAACTTGCTGCGCTATTCGGTTGTCTCCGTGGACGACCCGCGGCTGGTCATGGACTTCGAGAAGCAGTATTACAGCCCGCTGTCGGGGGTGATGGTCAACTACATCGCCAACAGCCTGCTGTCCGGACGCCCGTATTTCCTGCAGATGGTCGAGGACGTGGAAATAGTCGCCCGTTTCGCCGCCGCCCGGCTCGGGCTCCAGGCAATTTCAGTAGCCGGAGAAAAGGACTACCATACCGTGGCACGCTTTGCCGCCGAAGTCCTTCCTGGGACCCCGCTCGTAGATTCTCAGGATGCGCAGGATTTCAGCTGGCGTGAAGTGGTGGAGGGGATGGCCGAGGAATGGCCGGTCGAATTCCTGCTGCCGGACGGAGCCTACATCCGCTGAAAAAGCGCACATAAATTCAGGAGGTCCGATGTCATCCAGGAGGGACTTTTTCCGGGCCGCCGGAGCCGCCGCGGCTGGTGCGAGCCTTGGCCTGTCCGAATCTCCCCTGCACGCGGACGTGCCGCCGCACCGCTGGGACGACTACGATTTCGGCCCCGGTCCCAGGGTAACGGACCGGCTGAACCAGGGCCCGTTCAGCATCAAGCAGGACGATGGCTGGCGCAACATCGCCA
This sequence comes from Candidatus Glassiibacteriota bacterium, assembly GCA_043805105.1. Lineage (GTDB taxonomy): Bacteria > Gemmatimonadota > Glassbacteria > GWA2-58-10 > GWA2-58-10 > JAZDIG01. The sequence continues at coordinate 3,823 of JAZDIG010000061.1, forward strand.
ATACCACTCCCTCCAAAGAGCGCATCCGCAATTTCGGACTGGGACTGGTGGGCTACACCTGGGAAGAGAGCGGGCCGTCGCTGGCGGCCCGGCGGGGCGAGGAGACTCTCGAAAGGCACGTGGAAAAGCTGGCCGGCCTGCCGTTTGTCGACGTGCTCTACATCCGCTGCGACTGGCGCGACGTGCAGAGCGCTCCCGGCCGGCTCGACCTGCACCCGGTCTGGAAGCTCACCTTCGACGCGGCCCGTCGGTACGGCCTGCGCGTGGGCTTCCGCGTCCAGCTCTCCAGCCCCAACATCCAGCCGGAGCGCCTCTCCCTGCCGGACTTCCTTCAGCAAAAGGTGCCGATCGTGAACATCGGCGGCAAGGACCGCTGGGGCTTCGACTGCCGGGAGCCGCGCTACGACCATCCCGAATTCCAGAAAGCCTTCCGGGAACTCAACGAGCTGCTGGCGGCCCAATTCGACAACGATCCGCTGGTCGAATACCTGGACCTGATGTATTACGGCTTCTGGGGCGAGGGCCATACCGGCGACCAGCCCAATCCCTTCCCCGACTACCTTACGGCCGAACGGACGATGGTGGGCATGGCCGAGCGGCAATTCGAAATCTGGAAAAAGGTGCCGCTGGCGGTCAACACCCAGCCGGACATCAGCCGTACCGGCAACAACGAGGTCCTCGACCGGGCGGTGCGCGCCGGCTGCTGGCTGCGCTCGGACAGCATCGACCTGATCGAGGAGCCGCAGCAGATCGACCAACTGTCGGGCCGGCCGCCCTGGCTGGCGGTGGTGATGGAGCAGGGCAACGACCGC
>JAZDIG010000062.1:0-7447 GCA_043805105.1 Candidatus Glassiibacteriota bacterium
ACCCACTGTATCGAATACACCGAAGATGTGTTCCTGGAGGAAATGAGACAGGCCGGATTGGAAAAAATTCACCTCGAAACGCGCTGGGGGGAAATCTGGGCGGTGCTGGAGCGGAAAGCCGGGTAAGACCTTTCAAGCGCCAATCAAGCCTCTGAGCCTGTTTTTTACCGCCTTCCAGAAAGAAATGTCCCCGTGAAACGAATCAACTATCACTCGCCGCAGTTCGCACGCTTCAGCCCGGTTACCGCACCTCAATAGACCGTAATACAAGTTTTTCATCCCCTCACGGGTAGCTTCCATATCGCCATTCAGTGTAGAGATATAATCCCAGAGCGGTTTCAGGCATTGGAGATCGCCCTGTCTCAACCCTTCCACTTCACCGTGATACGCGTGCCAGAACCTGCAGTAGGCTTGATTGTCGAGCAATCCAGGACCGATCGTCTCTGAAACCGCGGCCACCGACGTCCGGTACATGCAGGATAGCTGCTCCTGCCGCCTGCTGCTGGATATACTCGTTCCGGTAGACCGCCACCTGACCAGAACTTCAGGCAGATTGGCGATCTTCCACCTGCGGCTGATTCGCCACCAGAGGTCATAATCCTGCGCATAGGGAAAGCTTTCATCGTAGCCGCCGAGCTCCCTTACCGCCGAAAGGGCCAGCATGGCGCAGGAGTGACCGATGGCGTTATTCTTGATCAGCAATTCGGCGATCAGGGACTGATGATCAGTCGGAGGTAGCCGTCGGCCGAGTGTTTCACCTCGTTCGCCAATCAGTTCCAGGCCGCCGCCCAGAAGCGCGGTCCCGGGATTCCCGGCGAAGAACTCCACCTGCCGCTGCAACCTTTCCGGCAGAGACACATCGTCCGCGTCCTGCCGGGCGACGTATTTTCCGGCCGCGAGCGCCAGTCCCCGGTTGAGCGACCGTGTGAGGCCGACGTTCGCGGGATTGCGGACCAGCCGTATCCGGCGGTCGCGGCTTGCGTATTCGGTCAGGATCTGCGCGGTGGAATCGGTGGAGGCGTCGTCGACGATCAGGAACTCGAAATCGGTGAAGGTCTGGCCGAGAATACTTTCCACCGACTCACGCAGGAAGCGCTCGCCGTTGTAGACCGAGAGCAGTACGGTAACAAGCGGGCTTTCGACTTTCTCATTGCCGGCCGTCACGGCTGGTTACCTCCGGGATCGGTACAGCCGATTAACTTCAAGTATTCGACCAGGACGAGAGTGGAAAGGAGGACAAGGATGTGAAGAAACAAGCGCAAAAGCCGGCTGGACAGGCTTGACGACGAACAGCGGAACGAAGCCTCACAGAACGTGTTCACTGGAGAGGATTTCGCGCATCTGCTGGACTGTCAGTTCCTTTTGCGCTACCCGGCTGTTGTATTCGAAGTCTTGTTCCACGGGCCGGGCCCCGGTCTTTCCGGCGTATTCTCCGACGTTCGCGTAGTCCGGCAGGACCGCGAAGTACTCGCCGAAATCCACGGTCTGATGAGCCTCGTGGCGGCTGATCAACTCCTCGTCGATCTTCTCTCCCGGCCGGATCCCGACCACCTCGATTTCACAGCCCGGCGCCACCGCCTCCACCAGATCGGTGAGCTTCATGGTCGGGCTTTTCGGCACGAATATCTCGCCGCCGCGCATGTCGCAGATCCGGGCCAGGACGAAATCCACCGCCTGGGTCAGGGTAATGTAGAAGCGGGTCATGCGCGGATCGGTGATCGTCACCTTGCCGCCGGCGCTCATCTTCTTTAAAATCGGAATCACGCTGCCGCGGCTGCCGATCAGGTTGCCCATGCGCACGCAGGCAAAATGGGTACCGCTTTCCGCGCGATAATAGTTGGCAGCGACGAACAGCTTGTCGGCGCACAGCTTGGTGGCGCCGTAATGGTTGAGCGGGTTGACAGATTTATCCGTGCTGGTGGTGATGACTCTTTTGACCCTGGCCTGGCAGGCCACTTCGACCACGTTCTGCGTGCCGATAATGTTGGTCTTGACGTATTCGTAGGGATTATACTCGGCCTGGGGTACTTGCTTGAGCGCGGCGGCGTGGATAATCACGTCGGCGCCATCGGCGGCTTCCAGCAGGCGCGAACGGTCCCTGACATCGCCGATCACGTAGCGCACCCGGCCGTTTTTCAGCCAGGACATCATCTCGAATTGCTTGTTCTCGTCCCGGCTGAATATAATGAGCCGCTTGAGGTCGTAGCGGGCGAGAAGGGATTTGCAGCAGTGCTGGCCGAAACTGCCGGTGCCACCCGTCAGAAGGATTGTTTTACCGTCGAGTTGCATGATTCCGCCGTAAGGATGGTTTCAGGAGGTAATATTAGCGTACGCTATGGAAAACGGCAATATTCGTACCATTGACCGCCCGGCGGATGCCGGCCGGTCAGTCGAAAAGAGAGTCTCCGGAAGGATCGAAATCGGCCTCGATGGTGAGGAATCCCTGCTTTTCCCACTGCTGGACGTTCAGTTCCTTGAGGGCGCAGGTCAGGGCCTGTTCGACCACTCCCTTGGCGGTGCGCCGGAGGTCCTCGAGCAGTTCGGCGATCCCCCGCACCCGTCTTTCGGCCAGCGAGACAAGCGCCTCCACGGCCGCTTCCCGGTCCAGGTCGGTCGCCGGGGCCGGAACGCGGATAATTTCCGCCAGAAAGCCCATGCAGCGCCGGGTACCTATTTTGCCCAGGGTGCGGATGCCTTCCGCCCGCACCTCTTCGTAACCGGCCGCGTTGCGCTTGAACAGGTCGAGGATGAAGCGGGCGAGCGGCTTTTCCGATTCGCGGGCGCCGATCTGGGCCAGGCCCTCCAGTGCGGCCAGGGCCACGGCCGGCCGGCCCTCCCGCACCAGAAGCAGCAGAGGCCCGGCGAGCTCCGAGGCGCTCTCGATCCAGCCCAGGCTCTGCACCGCCTGACGCAGCCTCTCCGGGTCCGCTTCGTCGATCCGCGAGCGGATGTACTCGAGGATTTCATCCCGGGCTTCTTTACCGAGCGGCTTGAAATCGAGAGGGTCCATCAGAATACCTTCTTCCGCAGTCAGTCCGGGAGCAGTTCTCTCACTCCCCGGAACTTTATTCCAAGAAGCTTTTCCGCGGCCGAGCTGTCCAGGGAGCAGTCGGCGGGCCGCACCAGTCCGCTGGCCGCCGCAGTACCGGGACTCACGCCCCGGCTCGGGTAGCCGAGCGCTTTCAGCAGCCGGATACCGAAGCCGTAGCGGTCCATCCGGTCGGCCCCGGCCATGTGCAGGACGCCTTCGTACCGCAAGCCGATGACTGCGAGCAGGCCCCGGGCCAGTTCATCGACGAACACCGGCGAGCGGAATTCATCGACGAACAGCCGGCACTCCCCGCCCCTTTCGACCGCCTCGACCGCAAAGCTCAGGTGCCGTGGAACCCGGCCGAAATCGTACATCAACGCGGTCCGCACCACCGAGGCTGAAAGCCCCGATTTCTGTACCGCGTTTTCGGCATCCAGCTTATCGCGGCCGTAAGCGATCAGCGGCTCCGGCCGGTCCGCCTCGGTGTAATTTCCCTGCCGGCCGTCGAAAACGAGATCGGTAGAGGTAAATAACAAGTACGGCGGATTTTCAAGCTCCCGGCAGGCGGCGAGCAGATTCAGCGTACCGCCCAGGGTCACGTCGCGGTCGTCCTGGCGGTAGGCGGTATGGACTACGGCCAGCGGCTTGAAATCGACCACCAGCCGTCGCGTTGCGTCCCGGTCGCGCAGGTCGAGCCGGACCGCCTCGATACTCTCCGCGGATTGCAGGCGGTTGTCGCAGCAGGTGGCACAGACCTGCCAGCCCACGCCTGCGGAGATTTCGGCCAGCCGGCTGCCCAGAAAGCCGCTGCCGCCGGTAATCACGAGCCTTTCCTGGCTCAAGCGCGCCCCCTCTTGCGGCAGAGCGCAATCATGCGGTAGGAGCGGTCCGGGTCGTAGGCGCGGCAGTCGAAGCCGCCCCAGAAATCCAGGATGGCGAAGCCGGCGTTTTCCAGGAGCCCGGCAAGCTCATCGCGGTCGAACATGCGGATCTCGAATTCGTAGATGTGCGCCGGAGCGCCGTCGCGGAACACCAGGGCCCGTTTTATCCGCAGCAGATTCGTGCCCGGTTCGATCCGGCAATCTTCCACCACGTCGAACTTGCTGTAGCTCTCCTCGTAGCGGCCATCGAAGGCCCGCCGCGCGAGGGTCCAGTTGATCAGGTCAAGCAGGTACATGCCTCCCGGCGCCAACAGGCGATAGACTTCCGCCAGCACGCGGCGGTCATCCCCGGGATCGGTGCCATAGCCGAAAGAGGTGTACATCTGGATGGCGGCGGCTACCGAGCCGGCGGCCAGCGGCAGCTCGCGCATGTCGCCGCGCAGGGGAAAGAGCCGCCCGCGGTCTTCCAGGCGCATATCGGAGCGCAGCCGGCCGAGAAAATAAGCCGACCCGTCTACCGCAGCCACGCGGTAACCCAGCCGGGCCAGGAGCAGACAGTGCCGGCCCCAGCCGCAGCAGAGGTCCAGGACGATGCCCTCCCCGGGTGCGCCAAGCAGTCTCCGCAGGACGGCTATCTGTTCCGGGGTACGGGCCACCTCCTCTTCGTAGAGGTCGATCGTGTGGGGGCCAAACTTGTCATCGAACCAGTCGGGGAAAGCCATCCTCACGCCTCCAGCCGCAGTTCAGCCGAAATATTCGACCGCGTTGCGGAAAAATCTGAGGCCCAGGCCTTCCTCATCCATTTCCTGCCTGGTCCAGCGGGGATGCAGGTAGCGGGAGGTAAAAGCTTCCGGATGGGGCATCAGGCCGAACACCCGGCCGGTTGGGTCGCAGATGCCGGCCACATCGGCCTCGCTGCCGTTGGGATTGGCCGGATAGGCCGCGGGCCGGGTGCGGTCGGGATTGGCGTAGCGCAGGGCGATCTGGCCGTGGCGTTCGAGGTCCTCGAGCAGACGGGGATTACCCACGTAAAATTTACCCTCGCCGTGGCGCACCGGCAGCTCCACCCATTCCAGACCCCGGGTGAATACGCAGGGGCTTGCGCTTTCGGCTTCCAGCAGCACCCAGCGGTCCTCGAACCTGCCGCTGTCGTTGAAGGTGACCGTGGCGGTCTGTTCGAGCCGTCCGGCTTGGCCGCCGGGCAACAGCCCCAGCTTCACCAGCACCTGGAAGCCGTTGCAGATTCCGATCACCAGGGTGTCGCGTTCGAGAAACTCGAAGAAGGATTCGCCCAGCCTGTATTTCAGCTTGTTGGCGAACACCTTGCCGCTGGCGATGTCATCGCCGAAACTGAATCCCCCCGGCACGGCCAGAATCTGGAAATCGGACAGCCGGCCGGGATTTTCGATCAGGTCGTTGACGTGGACCTTGCAGGCCCGGGCGCCGGCCAAGACGAAAGCCGTCTCGGTCTCGTAATCGCAGTTTATACCGAAGCCGGTCAGAACCAACGCAGCCGGCCGGGTGTCAGCCATCGGTCGCTCCCCGCCTCGAAATTAATCGTTACGCAGGCACGAATTCTGCACTACTCCACAGCATCTCACCCTCAGAAAGAGACTTGCACGACATGACAGGCAGAGTTGCAGTCGGCAGCTTTTTAAAAAATCTCTGGCAGGATTTCAAAAGGGAAACTCCGGCAAACCTGAGTTCCCTGCTCTATCTCTTTATCCTGCTCGGACTGTTTTTCCTCGCCGTATCGGTTTCCTCGCTCCGGTTCTGAGCCAATTCGGCAGCCGGACCGTTCGACTACAGTCCCACCCGGGGGGAATTTCTTTCCCGCCGGCACGGATAATTTTTCCCCTTTGCCGGCTACCAGTCCAACGGTTTCTTCCAGGCCTTCCGCATTTTTTCCACCGGCAGCTCCACCACCCGGCCCTGGACCATGTTCGCCGAATTGACCCCGAGCAGGCCGTCCTGTGTAACCGAGCCGATACAGGCGCAGGCCACGGCTGAAGTGAACAGCCTTTCGAATTCGGCGCGGCTCTCCGGCCGCACGCTCACCAGGAAACGGCCCTGACTTTCGCTGAAAAGCAACAGGTCGTCGCGGACGAAGCGGTGGGCGCCCGGGACAGCGGAAAGGTCAACCTCGGCCCCCAGGCATCCCGCGATGGCGCATTCGGCCAGAGCCACGCCCAGGCCGCCGTCCGAAAGATCGTGGCAGCTTGCCACCAGGGAGCGCGAGACTGCCTGATGGATTTTTTCGAAAACGGCCCGGTTGCGGGCGGCATTCACCAAGGGAACGCGGTTGCCCACTGCGCCGAACATGGCGAAATATTCGCTGCCGCCCAGTTCCTCAAAGCTCTCCCCCACCACGTAAATTAGATCGCCCGTTTTCTTGAAATCGACCGTGACCGAGCTCGCCACGTCGTCGATCATGCCGATCGCCGTAAAAAGCAGGGTGGGTGGAATCGAAATTTTTTCCCGGCCGCTGCCGTAGTCGTTCTTCATGCTGTCCTTGCCGCTGATACAGGGTACGCCGTAGGCGCTCGTGTAATCGTAGAGGGCGCGGCAGGCGCGCACGAGCTGGGCGAGCTTGTAGGCGCCGTCCGGGGTCTTGGCGCTTTCGACCGGGTCGGGCCAGCAGAAATTGTCCAGCCCGGCGATACGGTCCGGCCGGGCGCCGGCGGCCACCACGTTACGCACCGCCTCGTCCACGGCGCAGGCGGCCATGGCGTAAGTGTCGAGGTCGCTGTAGCGGGGTACGATCCCGCAGCCGATCACTACGCAGCGGCGGCTGCCGGGCAGCGGCTTGAGCACGGAGGCATCCGAGGGGCCGTCGGCCAGCACGCCGGCGAAGGGTTTCACCACGGTCAGCGCCTGCACCTCGTGGTCGTACTGGCGCACCACCGCTTCCTTGCTGCAGACGTTGTAGCGTGCCAGCAGACCGAGCAGGTCGTCGTCGAGTTTCCTGTCGGCCGGGGGCAATTCCGGCTCCGGAAAAACTGGCTTGCGCCAGCGGGCGGCCAGTTGCATCCTGGGCAGGCCCTCATGCAGGAAGTCCAGCTCCAGAGCGCCCGCCGTGCGGCCTTCGTAGAGGACGTGGAAGATGCCGGTGTCGGTGAAGAGTCCCAGGTCGGTAGCCTCCACCTCGCGGCGGCGGCAGAGGGCCAGGAAAGCTTTCAAGTGTTCGGGGGCCACCACCACGCTCATGCGCTCCTGGGCTTCGCTCAGGAGTATCTCCCAGGGGGCAAGGCCCTGGTACTTGAGCGGGGCGCGCTCCAGATGCAGCTCGGCGCCGCCGGAAATCCGGGCCAGCTCGCCCACTGAGCTGGAGAGGCCGCCCGCGCCGTTGTCGGTCAGGGTACGCACCAAGCCCGCATCCCGCGCTTCCAGGAGACAGTCGGCCATCTTCTTCTGAGTGATCGGATCGCCGATCTGCACGGCGCTGGCCGGGCTGTGCTCGTCCAGCTCCAGGCTGCTGAAAGTGGCGCCGTGGATACCGTCCTTGCCGATCCGGCCGCCCACCATCACGATGTGG
>JAZDIG010000063.1:0-7319 GCA_043805105.1 Candidatus Glassiibacteriota bacterium
GCCCCAGGCGATGCGTTTCTACGATTTCACCTGGCGGGCGCCGGGGGACAGCACTGCCGGGGAAGTGTCCGTGCGCCTGATCAGCGCCGCGATCGATAACCTGCTCTTGTTCAAGCTGAGACCGATACTGCGCGGCGCCTATAGTTCCCGCTGCGATGAAAAGACCGCCGAAAGCGCATTCGGCGACGACATCGCCAGGGACGAGCTGGGACTTCCGCTGACGGACGAAGAGGGCCAGGTGCTGATGCATGCCGCAGCGGAAAGCCCGTTCGGCAAAGAGATTATCGGCCAGCAGCGGAAGATGCTGGAACTGTACCCGCAGGCCGAGGGCTTTTTCTTTGGCGAATTGGAAGCCGGCGGCATCGACTTCGCCCACGACGACAGCCTGACCGTAATCCACGGTCGCCCGGCCAGCCTGCTGTCGGCTGTGGCAGAGGGAGTGGGACGGCAGGTGGTCGAAATGGTGAATCAGGCCCGTAAGCTCGCGATCACCGAGGTGCCGAGCCGGATCAGCGCAGCCCGGGGAGTCGACATGTTCTGCCTCACCGGCATCGACCTCGGCCGGATCAGGCGGACCGCACTGCTGGGTATCCGCCGTCCGGTAATTTCCGACGTGGGGCCGGAGGTGAAGCTGAGTGCGGCCGAATCCGAGGTTCTCCTCCAGGAGAAACTCCTCCTGGGCATCTTCCCCTGCGAACGCGAGCTCAATGTCGACCAGGTCGTTTCGCGCGCCTACCGCCCGCTGTTTTTCGACCTGCGGGGCCGAGAGTGGCTGCTTTCCCCGGACGCGCTCACCCTGTCCCGGGGACTGGAAGGCCAGGTTTTCACCGTCCCCGGCCCGGAGCGCAGTTCGGAGCCTGATGTAGTCGTGACCGTGGTTCAGCCCGGGCTCTTTGTGACCGACGACGTGCTGCGGGACGGGCAAGTGGTCACAATCAAGCATCCGGCGGCAGATCAGTTTACCCGGGCGGTCTGGACTGCCGCCTCCCGCAACACGCGGGCCGTGGCGTTGAAAGTGGAGCACGTGGGAGAGGGGGTGCTGAGGGTTATTTTACCGCCGTTCGGACCGGCGGGGGTGCTACGGCTGGGCCGGATGTAAGCTTAATCGAAAAGAATTCCTCTAAGCTTTGCTCGCGGTAACCCATCCCCGGGTTAGACGTAGAGGGCTGGTTTAAAACCCGCCCGTACAGACTTTTCCCACGCGCGCAGGGAGAAGTTGCGTAGGGGGGACCGGCTGGTCGCCCACGGGAGATCTCCTTATCCTACGGCAGATTTGCACTCTATTCCTCCGTCTTTTCTCTGACAAATTCCCGGTACAGCCTGAACACTTCATCGTGCGGAGATACGCGGAAGCCATCCAGACGGGGGCTGAGCTGAACGTGGGCGAGTGTCAGCACTGCACTTTTGAGCTGGCGGATTTCCTTGCGGAGGTTTTTTATTTCTTTCGCAATTCTTGAAAGATCAATCTCGGCCGCTTTGCCTTTGGGCATGAATGGTATACCTCCTTTAATGCTCTGACATTCAAACAGCGCCGGTATCAGCTCAGGATCCGGTGGGCCTCCCGCAGCTTGCCAGCCAACTGCAGTCCCCAGGGGCACTGAACCGTACATTCGTCGCAGCCGGAGCAGGCGGCGGCGCCCGACTCGCCCAGAGCTGCATAGGTGGTGCGGGCTTCCCGGCGCATATCGCCGCCATAGCTTTCGGCATACATCTGCAGACGGTTCACGGTGGCCACGTCCACTCCGCGGGGACAGCCTTCCCGGCAACTACCGCACATCCGGCAATAGCGGCCACCGAAGAGCTGGGCGTACTGTTCGAGAGCCTCTTCTTCGGCCGAACTCAAGCCTTTGGCTCCCATCGCCGTCACGTCTTCGTCGATCTGCTGGAAGTTGCCCATGGCCGTGGCGGTGGTCTTCAAGTACGGGTTTTGCAGGATCCACTTGAGGGCGGCGGCATAGGAATTGTTGCCCCGGCTGTCTTGCTTGTATCCGCCGGAACAGCCTTTCATGGAGATGAAATCGATCCCGGCTTCGCCGCACTTCCTGATCCCCTTGTCCAGGGCCTCGGCGTCCCACTGGTTTTTGCCGCCGCCGAGCATGTGGGTGTAGCGGCCCAGGAAGTTGTACGGCACCAGGATCACTTCGTGAAACTTTTTTTCGGCAGCCAGGTCCAGCAGCTCGATGAAATTGCCGTGGCTGCTGAATCCGAAGGTGCGGATTTTGCCCTGGTCGCGGGCCTGGGTCAGCAGTTGGAGCACGTCATCGCCGTGGATCTCCTCGGGCCTGGAGGCGCCGTGGATCAGCAGGCAGTCGATGTAATCGGTTTCCAGGGCGTGGAGGCTGGTTTCCAGATCGCGCCGCATCTTTTCCAGTGTATCGGCCGGTAATTTGGAGTTGATGACCACCTGCTGTCGCCGGCCCTTGAAGACCTTACCCACCAGGACTTCGTTCTGGCCGTTGTAGTAAGAGCGGCCCGTGTCGAAAAAGTTGATCCCCTTGTCGAAGGCGTGGTTGATCAGGGTGGGATCCATCGTCCGGCTGGCCCCGAATCCCACCTCGGTCACCTTGATTTTCTCCTTGCCCAGAGTGCGGAAGGCGGGATCGACCGAAGCGGCCGGCTGAGCCGGGGCGGGTTGCGCGGTGTCGGGCCGCTGTTCGGCGGGCCTGCCGCAGGATACTCCCAGGCCCAGGCCGATAACGGACTTGCCGACCGTAGAGATGAATTCTTTCCTTTTGATCCTGAAATCTTCGGCCATCTGGGGACTCCGGTATCGGGTGGTTTGTAGAATCAAGGCAGGAAGTGCAATCAAGATAGAAGACGGCAAAAATATTGTCAATAAGGTCTGCTTGGGCCCGGCGGCCGTGACTGGAATGCAAATTGCAGTCTGTGGGTCCCGTCCCGACCGTGACTTGCCTGGAGGTGTGGTTTGGAAACCATAAAGAAGACGATGCAGTTCTTCCAGATCATCTTTCTGCTGCTGGCGATCGTAGTGGTCTGGGGAGCCGAAGGCCTGTCCGAGGGCGATCGGGAGAACCCGCTGCCGCACGGCAACCGGGTCCCGGACGACCTGACCGCCAGCGAAACCGGCAGCTTTATCGGCTCCTGAGCCATCACCGAGCCCTCCCTTTCAACCGTCCCCTCCGGTTTTTCTCCGACCGCAGTCCGCAAAGAACGTGCGAAACCGCCCTATTTTCTTCCTTTCAGCTCGACCGGCCAAACTTGCCGAGGCGCAGACGAGCGCTGATAAAATTTTCCGGTAAAAAATTTCCGTTGAGCCGCCTGTCTCATTATATTGTCATCTGTCAGACCGGGCTTTGCTGCCCGGAGGGGAATATATTCCAAGAATAAAGGAGAAAAGCATGCGTTCGAGCATTCACGGGTTTCCCCGCATCGGCGCAGAGAGGGAGCTGAAGTTCGCCGTGGAAGCCTACTGGAGCGGAAAGAGCGACGGGAAAGAGCTCGCCGAGCGTGCCGGGAAGCTTCGCGCCGCCAACTACGAGTTCCTTAAGGCCTCCGGGCTCGACCTGATACCGGTGGGGGACTTTTCCCTGTACGATAAGGTACTGGATACGATCTGCATGAGCGGCGCAGTGCCGAAGCGTTTTCCGTTCGCCGGCGGGCCGATCGGTCCGGATCAGTACTTCGCCATGGCCCGGGGCCTGAAAGCGGCCAGAGGAAACGTCCGGCCCCTGTCCATGCTCAAGTGGTTCAACACCAACTACCATTACCTGGTACCCGAGTTCATTGCCGGGATGAAGTTTTCCTTTTCCGACCGGACGCTCCTGGACCTGGTGGATGAAGCCCTGGGGCTTGGCCTGCCGGCCATGCCGGTGCTGGTGGGCCCGGTCAGCTTCCTGCTGTTGGGCCGCGGCGAGGAAGGACTGGACCCGCTGGCTCTGCTGAAGGGCCTGCTGCCGGTCTGGGAAAAGGTGGTCGGTGAGCTGGCGGCCAGGGGCGTGGAATGGATCCAGATCGACGAGCCCTGCTTTGCCGCGGCTCAGAGTGACCCCGCGCGTCGGGCGCTGAAAAAGGCCTACGCCGCCCTGGCAGCCAAAAAGGGTAAAGCCCGGATCGTGCTCCAGACCTACTTCGACCACGTCGGCCCGAACTACGAAACCCTGGCCGGCCTGCCGGTCGACGGGCTGGGTCTGGATTTCGTGCATGGCCCGGAAAACCTGGACTTGATTGAAAAGCACGGCTGGCCGAAAGAAAAAACGCTGTTCGCCGGAGTGGTAGACGGCCGCAACATCTGGGCCTGTAACCCGGACCGGGCTTTGTCCGCAATCGGCAGGCTCGCTGGCCTGGTGGGAAAAGAAAAGTTAATAGTATCCTCCAGTTGCTCCCTGATGCACGTACCGGTGAGCCTGGAGGGTGAGGACGAATTGCCCGGGGAAGTGCTTGGAGCGATGGCTTTTGCCCGGGAGAAAGTGGCGGAAGTCGTGGCCCTGGCGCACGCGGCCGAAGGCGTGGCCACCGCCAAAGACGAAAAAGTGCTCGAACGGGCCCGCCGGGCTGTGGAAACCAGCGGCCGGAGCAGCCTGAAGACCGTGCCCCAATTGCGCCGGCGTCTCGAAAAACTCACCGAAAAGGACTACCGCCGCGGCGTGCCTTTCAGCGAAAGGATCAGGCGGCAGAACGACAGACTGCGACTGCCGCTTTTCCCCACCACCACGATCGGGTCTTTTCCGCAGACCGCGGAAGTGCGCCGCCTGCGCGCCCGTCTGCGTAAGGGAGAACTGACCGAGGAGCAGTACCGGGACCAGATCAGAAAGAACATCCAGGAGCTGGTGAAGCTGCAGGAAGATTACGATATCGATGTGCTGGTGCACGGCGAGTTCGAGCGAAACGACATGGTGGAGTATTTCGGCGAACAGCTCGACGGCTATTACTTCACCCGCATCGGCTGGGTGATTTCCTACGGCAGCCGCGGGGTCAAGCCGCCGGTGATCTACGGCGACGTGGTGCGCCGCGGCCCGATGACCGTCGAATGGTCGAAGTACGCGCAGTCGCTCACCCGCCGCCCCATGAAGGGTATGCTCACCGGCCCGGTCACCATGCTCAACTGGTCGTTCGTCCGCGATGACATCCCGCGCCGGGATGTCTGCCGCCAGCTCGCCCTGGCGATCCGCGACGAAGTGGCCGACCTGGAGCAGGCCGGAATCGGAGTGATCCAGATCGATGAGCCGGCCCTGCGGGAGGGTCTGCCACTGGAGCCGGAAAAGCAGACGGAATACCTGAGGTGGGCGGTCGAGGCTTTCCGTCTGGCGTCCTCCGGAGCCGGCGCCTCGACCCAGATCCACAGCCACATGTGCTACAGCGACTTCAATACCATTTTCGACCAGATCGTGGCGATGGACGCCGACGTGATTTCCATCGAGAACTCCCGCGCCGGCGGCCGGCTGCTGCAGGTGTTCAGGGACAGGAAGTATCCGAACTGTATCGGCCCGGGGGTATGGGACATTCATTCGCCGCTGGTGCCCGGCGAAGATGAAATCAGCAAGCACCTGCGCGACATCCTGCGCTACCTGCCGACAGAGTCGGTCTGGGTCAATCCCGACTGCGGACTCAAGACCCGCGGCTGGGAAGAAGTCCACGCGAGCCTGCGCAACATGGTGAGCGCGGCGCAAAGGATCAGACGGGAATACACCTGAGGCGGGCGGCAATGACTCCTGGTGAAGAAAAACGCAGTGAAGTACCGGCTCTGCCGGCTACCGGCTCCCAGGTGCTCGAAATCATCTCCGGCGCCTGGCCGGGAGAAGAGGTCGACTACCACAAGCTTTTCCTTTTCGACCGAATCAGGCGCGGCGACCGGGAATGGGGTTTCCTGGTGGTGACCCGCAGGTCCGGCGAAGACCGCCTCGAACTGGCGGCTTTCAGTTTCACGATCGGCCGGGACGGCAAGCTGGCGACCCAGCTGGAGAGCAGGAAAGCCCGGATACCGGCCGACCGGCTGGCCGAGGTGGTCGAGGGAGTGCTGCTGCGGCTGGATGAATTCGAGTGTGACTACCGTGAATACAGCCTGGCGGGGCTTGCCAAGGCTCCCTCCAGGCTCGGCTTCCTCCGCCGGCTGTTTGGCGAAGAACATTCCGAAGTGAGCGATGAAACCGGCTAAACTCCAGGTGAACTGCAACCGGGCAGTAGTGGTGCAGACCGAGGGGGCTTGGGCCCGGGTGGAGGTCCAGCGCAGCTCGATGTGCGACGGCTGCGAGGAAAAGGGCACCTGCGGCGCCCACTTTGCCGATGACACGAAGACTATCGCCAGAGTGCGTAACCCGGTGAGCGCCCGGCCGGGAGATACAGTGGAGATCAGCATGGCGGAGGGGGTGATCCTCTGGGGAGCCGTTACTATCTACCTGCTGCCGGTGGCGGCGATGCTCGCCGCCATCCTGGCGGCCCAGGCTTTCAAGGATGAAATCGGCCTGCCCCTGGGAAACAACGCCCTGCCGGTAGTGGCCGGAGTCGTGGGGCTGGCGCTTTCCCTGCCGGTGGTCCGGCTGGTTTCCACACGCTGGAAATATCTCGCCGAAGGCACGCCCACTATTTCGCGCATCCTTTCCCCAGACGGCGTGAAATGAGATAGATTGCAGGCGGAGGCTTGGGAGGCAGTCTTTCGACAGGAACCTCAGATGGCGGGCAGCCGGGATTTCATGAACAACACCAGCTTTTCCCGGTCTGCCGGGTCGATACGGATATCGTCCTTTTCCAGCATGAAGTCGACCAGCCTGTCCACTTCGCGGGCTATTGGTCCGCTTTTCCAGACGAGTTCGACGGAATGGCAAACGGAACAATAGCGCTTGAAAAGGGGTTCTCCGGCCGCCGCTTCCCTGCTGATCGACTCGCCGGCCGGCCCGCTGAGCCCGGGGTGATTGGTTCCATCCGCGGAGACGGCCCCTGAAACCAGGCGTGGAACGTCCGACGGCAGGCTGCGTCCGCTTTCCTTGGGCAGGATTCCGATCAGGAGGGCGCAGACGATGAAGGCTGAAAGTGTCAGCGGCTTCATAAATGGGGGGTCCGATACTCTCTGATGCAATCGCTCCGGGAGGGGAGCCGCTAAACTCGGGAGCCAATGAAAGCCTGGCTCGAAAACCTATTTTACCCGGACGATTCCGGGTTGTCAAGAAATTCTCAGAGCTGCGGATGAAGAGAGACCCGTTCAAAGTATCCCCCTCCCCCTTAGCCCTGCTGTTGCTCCTGTCATTCCCCATCTTTCTTTTTTCACAGAGCAAATACGCCGGCGAGCCTTTCAGTATCGGAGTGGGGGCCCGCGGGCTCGGCATGGGCAGCGCCTTTCATACGCTGGCCGTGGGCCCGGAGGCCCT
>JAZDIG010000064.1:0-6603 GCA_043805105.1 Candidatus Glassiibacteriota bacterium
CGCCGAAACCGACTGGACGCCGAACAAGCTGTCGCAGTCGAGGGCCAGCAGGGCGCGGATGCGTAAGGCAGTCCGGGAATCGACTCCGGCCGCCGCCTCGACTGTCAGCCGCCAGTCTGACGAAGTACCCTCAGCCGAATCGACAATCAGGCGGAAATCACCGGACACCGCGGTCCAGGTGATTGCCGGGGCCGGCGGGAAAAAGAACGCGTAAGTAAGCTGCGGCAGGTTGAAATACAAAGTGATTTCCCCGGTAAGCGTGGATCAAGTTAAATTAATCCGAATTAAAAATGTAGTCCGGCATATGCAAGATATAATACACTTACATGTTTGCTTGGTATGTAGTCCAAATCCCCCCTAGCCCCCCTTTGGCAAAGGGGGGAAGCCGCCTCCCCCTTCGCAGAATGGGGAACAAGGGGGATTTCCAGTAATATCTGCACGGCCTGGTTTTTATGATTGATCCTGACTAAGACTGCATCTGGGCCCAGAAAACCGCTTCCGGCACCCAGCTCCATACTATAATTTTTATACTGCACTGGTCGGCGGGCTGAAAGCGGGCAGCCGGAAAGAACGCCTCGAGCTGGTAGGGCGTGGTGGCGGCGACGTAGCGCAAGGTAGCGTCGATTTCCACGCCGAACATCGCCTCGACCTCGCCGCCGCAGCGCAGGGCGCTCAGGTAAGTCGCCCCATCGAACGTATGCCCGGCCAGCTCGGCGCCGGAGGCCAGCCTCACGTTAGCGCCCGGCAGGTGCGTGACGTCCTGGGTACCGTTGCGGCCGCGGGTCACGCTGCAGACTGTCCCGGCCGAATCGATCAGAATGTCTTCCCCGCCGACTGTCACCACGTCGCCGTCCGCGAAGGCATCCGCGGCCAGGTACATGGTGACGGCCCCCTGGTCGAGCTGCTGGCTGAGAGTGGTGGCGTTTCTTGCCACCACCACACCCCGGGGCCCCGTACTGGTAATCAACTGCATCTTCCCCTCCCGGCTCAGGTGGTTTCGTTGACCGTGGCGGCGAGCCTGTGAACCAGGTCTTGCTTGTAGGCCGCCGGCGTGCCGGCCGGGACGATCACCCGTCTCCAGATCGCCGCGCTCTGGTCGAAGTTGAGGTTCGGCAGCGCGTGAGGGGCTTCCCAGACTCCGTCCGGGCTGCCGCCCGAGTCAGCGCAGTAGGTGACCCAGCCGCTCTCATCGGTGCCCTGGTTGTCCAGGCAGTCGATGGAGACCGAGCTGCAGTCGTAGGCCGAATACACCGGGTCAGCGGTGGAATGGCCGGCCGGCGTGGTGCCGTTGTAGCCCCGGCTAACAGTGAGGTTGGCGGTACCGTGGCCGGCGGTGATGAGCATTTTTTCAGCGCCCACGATGATCACCGGGTAATCGGTATCGGCGAAGCGCGGGGCGGCCAGCGGGATAGTCTGGGTCTGGTCGTCGATATCATCCGCCAGCGTGGTCTGTTCCGCCGCCACCCAGAGGGCTTTCTGGGCGGTGTCGCCATTGGTGCCGTCCAGCGAGGTTTCCTCGTCGGGATTACTGAAATCCCCGTCGCGACTCACGATCAGGGTGAGATCGCTGTCTTCATAAAGACGGATTACGCTCATTCAGAGACCTCCTTGCATTCAACACCGAGCAGGGCTTCCAGTTCTTCGATGCCGCCCTGCGCTCTCACGTAATCATTGGCTGTCCGCTGCAATTCCTGCTGCAGGAGCTTGTGTTTTTTCTCCAGAGCGGACAGCCTGGCCCGGAGTTCTTCCAGGCGCCGATTCAGCAAAGCTTTCACTTCAGCTCTCCTCATCCACGATATTTTGAAGCGACGCGGCCCGGACATTAAGCTTTTCGAGCAGCTCGCCCTTTTCGAATTTTTGCCGTTTCAGGGGCCGGATTTGGGCGTCGAGCTCTTCGATTTCGGCCCGGAGCCCGGATATTCGTGCGCCCAGGTCGCCGAGGCGGTCAATCGCACCATCTTTCCAGGTAGCCATTATCAGTCCTTGGTCCAGGTGTAGACGTTGCCGTTGTATTTGACTACGAGTTTCAGGGTGGCGGTGTCGAAGCCGAGACAGGCGAAGCCGTCGCCCGCGTCTCCCTTGACCCAATAGGAAACGTTCTGGCCCCGGGGCAGCCCCAGCGAAAAGTCCTCCGCCGGCTCGAAATAGGCGCCGAACAGTTGAAAAAAGTAAGTTCCGCCGCCGCCCCAGACATCGTCGGATTCGAGCACCAGGTAAGGATTGTCATCGCCTGTGCCGTAGTGGACGTTTTCGAGCCGGGCGCGCACCTGGCCGTCCGCGAAAAGCTCGATCTTGTTCCCGCCCTTTCCGATCTCGAGTCTATCATTGGCCGAACCGGTCACCAGTCCGGAAGTGCTGCCGATAGTGCCTTGGATCCGGAGCTCGCCCGCGCTCTGGTCCCACTTGACGTGTTGTCCGGCGGCGCTGCCGATAATCACGTCCCCGACGTCCGAGCCGCCCACCAGCACCTTGAAGACTTCGCTGGTGCCGTCGGTGACGAGGAGGCCCGTGCCGGAATCGGGGAAAATCCGGACCCGAGGGCCGCTGGAGGCGCTGTCGTAGCTGCCGCCCAGGGCAGCCAGTTTTGTGGCGGGATCGTAGCCGCCGGCGAATTCAGTGGAGCCCGAGACCGACAGTTTGCCGGCCTGGATCCGGATCCCCTCGGTGGAAACGTTGATCGAGTTGATCACCTCGCCGTGGCCCACCTTGAGGCTGATCTCGTTCGCGTTCTGGGTGATCTGGCTGAGAGTGCCGGGAGTGCCGGTGCCCACCACCTCGTCGGCCAGGAAGGTGGTGCCGGCTTTTTTAATTTTTTTGTAGGCGCTCTCCAGGCTGGGCGAGCTCGCGTTGCCGCTGTGGTCCCAGGCTGTGGCCCGGTACTTCCAGTCGCTTTCCAGGTCGCCGTCCGGTACCGCGTGCGCGAAGGCGGTGCCGCGGTAGTGGGCGGCCAGCACCACCCAGCCGCTGGTTCCCTGGCGGAAGCCCTCGATCACGAAATGCGAGAAGTCCGGGCAGGGGCCGCCGCCGATGGCGGGTTCGGAAATGGTGACCAGGTTCCGGCCGGTCTGGCTTTCCACGGTCACCACGGGCCGGTCCGGGGGCGTGGCGTCCTCGGTGAGCAGCAAGGTGGCAGTCTGGCTCCAGAGGCCGGGCCGGCCGCTGCGGGAGACCGCCCGGCAGCGGTACTGGTAGTAGTAATCGGGCTTGAGCTTGCGGTCGGTGTTGTCGTAATAGACGAACTTGGGCGCGGGGGCGGCGGCGTCCTCCTGCCGGATACTGACCGCGGGCACCCGCTGCCATTCGCTCCAGTTTTCCCCCCCTGTTCCGCCGTCGTCGCGGCGCTCGAGCTCGTAGCGGCTCACCAGGTCCTCTTCGCCCTCGGCGGCGACAATTTTCAGCATGATCGAAAACGCCTGGTAGGGCCCGACCGGCACCCGGCTCACCAGGGGATAAGTCCCGCCGACTGAATCGAAGGAGGGGGCGGCCAGGACCAGGCGGCTGTCGGCCAGGCGCTGGTTGACCTGGATTTTCGGGGAGGCTTTCGCGCTTTCGCCCCAGGAGTTGGCGGCGGCGAGGGTGAGCTGGTACGGCCTGCGCTCGTAAGGCTCGGGCACCGGATAGACGAAAGCCTGGCTGCGCGGAATCCCGGCGCGGAACGAACCGGCGCGCTGCCACAGGCCGGTCCAGACGTATACCACGTAATGGCTGGCGCCTGTGACCTGATTGTTCACCCAGACCTCGATTCCGCCGGGGGCCGGGTTGAGTTCCCAGTCTTCGGGGCCCGGTGCAGGAGGCGGCGGGCCGGTGAGCACCACGTTTTCGGCGATAGCCATAGTCGAGGCGACGCCGGAGTGGTGAACCGCCCGGACCGCGAAATCGTATTGCAGCGCCTCGTCGAAGGCGCTTCCCTGCCAGAAGTAGGCGGGACTCCCATCGGCTTCGATCCAGGCCAGGGGCGGACCCCAGCCCCGCAAATGGCTGAGCCGCTGGAAGAGCTGGTAGCGCGCCACCCCTCCGGAACTGTCATCGGCGCTGGCCTCCCACTGCCATTCGAGGGTCCCATCCCCGCCGGGGGTAACTGTCAGGCCCGTGGGTGGAGCGATTTCCAGGTCGCCCCCGGCGGTCTGTTCGGCATCCAGCAGGACCACGCCCGCCCAGTGGATCGAAGAGAGGTTGCGGTCGATGTTCTTGCGGGTGAGCATGACCAGCAGGGGATTGGGCGCGAGAGCGCCGGGGCGGCCGTAGCGCCGGCTGTGGAAGTTTACGTGGTCGCCGATCTGCAGCCCGGCAAAGCGCAGGGCCGTAGTGAATTCGAGCGTGCGCAGGCCGTCCTGCTGCAGGGTCCGGCGCCGGCTGGCCACGGTCAGGGCAACGACCCGCGGCCCGCAGTCCCCACCCTCGGCCGGGATGAACTCGCTCAAGAGCTTGTCCGCCGCGTGTTCCTGATAGGACTTGGCGCTGGCCGAGCCGGTGCTGACCGCCACGCCGGCGTAGGCGGTTTCATTGCTGCCGCTGCCGCCGAAAAAGACCACTCCGTAGTTGCGCAGGTACTTGAGGCCGGGGCTGTAGCGCTCGCTGGCGGTCAGCACGTCGTCCCCGGCGATAGTCGGCAGGGCTTCCCCAGCGGCGGTCCACCCCAGGGCCGGGTCGAAACCGGCGTCGAAATCGGCGAAGGGCGCCACCCATTTGCCCCGCTCGTCCACGAGCTGGAAAGCGAGCAGGTGGCGGTTCAGTTCGCTGTCGACCCCGGCCAGTGAGACAGCCCGGCCGATCTCGTGGTTCAGCTTCCAGCCGAACGCCTGGTCCAGGCGGCCGAAGCTGGTGGCGGCCAGGGCGGAGCCGCTGCCTGCGGGGCTGAAGTCGATGTCGAGCGGCCTGACTCCGGCCCGGCGCAACAGGTCGTTTTTAATCGCGGCCGGGGAAAGGGCATCGTAAAAGATCCTTTCGGTGTTGCCGGGCGGGTCCTCGGCGGCCGGCGCCTGGGCCTGGCGGAAGCGCACCTGCTGGTCGTAGCAATGCACGGTGACGATCCCATCGCCCGGCTCCCAGTCCTCGATCCAGACACTCTTGAAAGCCAGCCAGTCGCCGGAGCTGCCGGCCGCCGGGTCGTCCAGGCCGTGAAAGCCGCGGGCGGCGAAACCGAGGTAGACTTTCACTTCATCGTTTTTCAGGCTGTAGCGGGAAAAAAGCCCGCCGGCCATTCCGCTCGGGTCCAGCAGCACGATACGGCTGGTGTCGGTGGCGGAGGCTTCGCCGGACAACGGCTCGCCCTCGGCCGAATAATCCGGCGCCTCGGCCACCAGATTGGGATAGCCGAAAAGTGGCCTGGAGGCCAGCAGCCAGCGGATTTTCCGGCGGAAGGCGACCCGGATCGAAAAGACCCGCGGGGTGTCGGCTCCGGACGGGTCGGAATAGAGCGTGACCCTGATCCTGACGAAGCGCCTGGTGACTTTGGACCCGTCGGAGACCGTGCGCAGGGGACCGCGCAGCTCCAGCTCCTGGGGATTGTCCGCCTCCAGCATCTGGAATTCGACGCGAGTGCCGGCCGGCTCGCAGTAGCGCAACTGCAGCTCTCCCTCGGCGTCCGGAGGCGGGGCCTGGCCCAGGTCCAGCAGCCAGTTATCTCCGCCGGAGGCGGCGTAGCCATCGGCGATGAACTTGAAGGAGATGTCGCCGTCCTGGACGGAGTAGGCGCCGGTTTCCGGGTCCACCAGGTAGAGACTGCCGCGGGAGAAGCGGCCGGCGGAGGAGCTGCCCATGGCCTTGAGGGTGGCGAGCTGGGTGAAGTTTTCGGGTTCGAGGACGATCGCCAGCGGCTCATCGCCGCCGGGCACCCAGACGTTATCGCGGCTAAAATCGAGGGCCAGCCAGGAACCGTCCTTGTCCACTACCCGTTCGGCCGGCTCCTCCAGGCTGAAATCGAGCACCTTCGAGGCAAACTCGGTGGCCCGGCCCAGGAGGTCCTGGACGTGGCTTTCGCTTTCGGCCGAGTCCCCGCCGCCGGCTGGAGTTTCGATCAGTCCCCGCAGCAGCTTGACCCGCAGGCGGCCCTGGTAGAGCTGTTCGGTCTGTTCGGCCTCGTTGCGCAGGCCCAGGTAGAGCTTGCTGAGCTTGAAGGAGCGGCCGACCTTGAGGGTCTGCACCAGGGTGGCCCGCGGAGCATTGGTCAGCACGCGGCCGCTGCCGAAATACTGGCGGTAGAGGGTGGGATGGAAGGCGCGGGTTTGTTCGGCCTGCATCTGGGGGCAGGCGACTTCCCGGTTACGCCTCAGCCTCAGCTCGTCCGAAGGGTGGGACATGTCCAGCGTATGGCTCCCCTCGGCCTTCGACCAGTCGGCGCGGCAGTTCAGCTCGGCGTAGGCCACCGTGGGCCGGAATTCGAACAGGAGCAGTGGTTCGGCGGTGCCGGCGACCGCCGCCTCGGTCCATTTATCGGTCGGCTGCAGGGCCATCAGAGCACCTCCCGGGCCTCGAGAGTGCCGCGGCGCACGGTACTGGTGAAGGCGAAGCGCCGCGGCAGACCCTCGCAGTTGAGGTACAGGGCATCCCCCGGCTCGGAGGCCGGAAAGGTGAGCCACCACCAGTTTTTACCTTCCCGGGCCG
>JAZDIG010000065.1:0-2884 GCA_043805105.1 Candidatus Glassiibacteriota bacterium
AGTCACGGTGCTGAACGGAGACCCCGGCGACCGCCAGTCCACCCTGGAGGGCTTCCTCGTGGAGCTGGCCGGCAGGCTGAGTTCGGCCGGGCACGAGGTCAGGCCGTTCAGGATTAGCCAACTGGACGTAAAGCGCTGCACGGGCTGCTGGGGCTGCTGGATCAAGACCCCCGGCGAGTGCGTGATCCGGGACGACATGTCCGGAGTGTTGAGGAGTGTGATCAACGCGGACCTCCTGGTTTTCGCCTCGCCGGTGATCATGGGCCTCACCAGCGGAGTGCTCAAGCGGGCCACCGACAGGCTGCTGCCGCTTTTACACCCCTATATCGAAATCGTCAACGGCGCCTGCCGGCACCGCCGGCGCTACGACCGGGTCCCGCTCTGCGGCCTGCTGCTGGACCGCACCGGCGCCGACAGCGACGATCTGGAGATCATCCGCGACATCTACGGTGAGATTGCCGAGGATTTCCGCAGCGAGCTTCGTTTCACCCGCTACGCCGATGAAAACCCGCAGGAGGTGGCAGATGAGATTGACCGTCTTTAACGGGTCTCCGCGGGCGCGGGGGAGCAACACCCGCACGCTGATGGATTACTTCCTGGCCGGCTTCGCCGAAACGCCCGGCAACAGGAGCGAGTACGTGTACCTGGCGGCGAAAAAAGATTTTTCCGACTGCGCGCGGGTGTTCGCCGAGGCTGAGACAGTGATCCTCGCCTTCCCGCTCTACACCGACTGCGTACCGGCTGCGGTCAAGGAGTTTATCGAGGCGCTCGAACCGCTGGCCGGCCGCGCCGGCAACCCCGCGCTGGGTTTCATCGTCCATTCCGGTTTTCCCGAGTCGTTCCATTCGCACCCGGTGAGGCGCTACCTGGAGAAGCTCGCCTGCCGGCTGGGCTGTGCCTGCCTGGGCACGGTGATCAAGGGCGGCAGCGAGGCGGTCCGGGGCCAGCCGGAAAATATGAACCGAAGGCTGTTCGAGCTGTTCCACCGGCTGGGGACCGAATTCGGCAGGAGCGGCAGGTTCGACCCGCGGCTGGTCGAGAAGCTGGCCCGGCCGGTGAGGCACAGGGGGATCGGTGTGCTCCTGGCGGCGATAGGCAACAAAGTGGCCGAACTGCTCTACTGGAACAGGCTGCTCAGGAAGAACGGCGCCTTCGACCGGCGTTTCGCCAGACCCTACGCAGGGGATGGTTGATGAGTCGGTGATTGAACCGGCTCCTCAGATGGAGGGACTCATGGCTGAAAACGGAATCAACCGGCGCGAATTTTTACGCAGAGCGGCCGGCTGTGGACTGGGGGCCGCCGCCTTGCCGCTGGCCGGCCTTGCCTGCGGCGGCCCGGCCGGCCGTTCTCAGGCAGACGGGAAGCGGCCGCCGAACTTCGTGATTCTCTTCGCCGATGACATGGGCTACGGCGACTGGGAGTACGGCGGGCACCCCACCATCCGCACGCCGAACCTCAACCGGATGGCCGCGGAGGGAGTGCGGCTGACCCAGTTTTACTCCGGCGGCCCGGTCTGTTCGCCCTCCCGGGCGGCGCTGCTCACCGGCCGCAACTACGTCCGCTGCGGCGTGCTCTGGGTCTTCACCTCCCCGGACACGCGCGGCCTGTCGCCGGAGGAGGTGACGATCGCCGAGGCGCTCAAGCCGCTGGGCTACAGTTCCGCCTGTATCGGCAAATGGCACCTGGGCGACGCCTATGAGTACCGGCCCCTGCGCCAGGGCTTCGACTACTACTACGGGTTGCTCTACAGCAACGATATGAAAAACCCGGACCTCTGGCGCGGCGATGAAAGGATCGAGGCTCCGGCTGACCAGACGACCCTCACCCGGCGCTATACCGCCGAGGCGATTTCGTTCATCGAAAAGAACCGGGAAGCACCATTTTTCCTCTACCTGCCCTACACCTTCCCGCACATCCCTCTGCACGCTTCCGAATCGTTTCTCGGCAAATCCCTGCGGGGCCTTTATGGCGACGCGGTGCAGGAAGTGGACTGGAGCGTGGGCGAAATCCTCGGCACCCTCGACCGGCTCCGACTGGGCTCCAGCACCTTGGTGATCTTTACCAGCGACAACGGGCCGTGGTACGCGCAGAAACTGAACGGCGGAAGCTCGGGACTGTTGCGGGGAGCCAAGGGCGACACCTGGGAGGGTGGGATGCGGGAGCCGTTCGTGGCCCGCTGGACTGGCCGCATTCCTGCCGGGACCGTGTCCGAAGGGGTGGGTTCGGTGCTCGACTTCCTGCCGACCCTGGTCGGCCTGGCCGGGGGCAGCCTGAGCTCTGACCGGCCGATCGACGGGATCGACCTGCTGCCCACCCTGGAAGGCAGGGTATGCCCGGAACGCACGATCTATTACTATCAGTGCCGCGGCGGCGAATACCTGACCGCGGTGCGCCACGGCAAGTGGAAGCTGCATTTCCGGATCTTCGATCCGGCGCTCGGCGATTACCACAACCCCGCTTCCTGGACAGACCTCGAAAAACCCCTCCTGTTCGACCTGGAGGAAGATCCCGGAGAGCGCTTCGACCAGTCGGAGAGGTATCCCGAGGAGGTGGCGAAGCTGACCGGCCTGGCCCGGGACTACCGGGCGGAAATCGCCCGCTGTGCCGAAAACCGCGAGCTGGCGGAAAGCTTCCTCACCCCGTGGCGGAAATGATCCCAGGTCAAGGTAAAGTCAAAAAGAGGAGGCTGCGATGACAAAGAAGGAATCGGAGCTCACGCGCCGGGAGTTTATCGGCGCTATTGCCGGGGCCGCCGCCGGGCTGGCCGCCGCCGAGGCCAGGGGGCAGGCCGGTCCGGCCAAGGTTTATCCCAAGAGCGGGAAATTGCTGCGGATCGGCATAATCGGCGGCCGCTTCGGGCTCAGCTTCCAATGGCACGAACAC
>JAZDIG010000066.1:0-2436 GCA_043805105.1 Candidatus Glassiibacteriota bacterium
TAGCGTCGTCCTTTATCGAGAACCTCGCCGATCTCTCTGCTGGTACGGATGGAGAGCTTTCGCGGGAAACCCATGTATCTCTTCCGGCGGCCTTCCGGAGGCGGTAATGAAATGCTGCGTTAGAAAGGTACAGGCGGCGGCGCACCCTGTTACGCGGCCGGTCGCTCTCGCGGAGTCGGCCTGTCAGAGCGCCAGGCGCTTACGGTTCCTGGACCGCCTGCGGCTGAACACCTTCCGGCCGCCCTTGGTAGCCATCCTCGAGCGGAATCCATGCTTGTTGTGCTTCTTGCGGTTACTGGGCTGAAATGTCCTCTTCATCGAGTTCTCCGGATTGTCTTCCCTTCGGTTTACCTTTCGAGAAAGGGCTTAATATACATTCTATTCCATTTAACTGTCAAGACTTACCAGTCACCGGAATCAGCGAGCAAAACTTTGCATAAACTCTCCTTTTTCAGTATATTGCCGCTTCCGGAAACCTTTAACTGAAATTGAATCCCTTACTCATTTGCCGCGGCCGGCCTGTTCTGCCGGCGAGCGACACGACTGATGAAAGAAACAATCAGAAAAGCGGTAGACCGGGCCCTGAAGGAGTTGGCGATAACCGATCCGCCCGAATACGTGGTGGAAAGGCCGAAGGACCCCCACCACGGCGACCTGGCGGTCAACGTGGCTTTCCTGCTGGCGCGCCCGCTGAAAAAGAATCCTTCGTCGATAGCCCGGGAGATCGTCGCCAGGCTCGACCTCGATGGCTCGTGCGTCGATAAGATCGAAGTGGCGCCGAACGGATTCATCAACTTCCGCATCTCCCCCCGCTGGAACGTCGAACGGCTGACCGAGATACAGCGCCTGGGCGAAAACTACGGCCGGAACGACAGCCTGGCCGGCCGGCGGATCATGGTCGAATTCGTCAGCTCCAACCCCACCGGTCCGCTCACCGTGGGCCACGGCCGCCAGGCCGTGCTGGGCGACAGCCTCAGTTCACTGCTGGAAGCTTCCGGCGCCCGGGTTACCCGGGAATACTACTACAACGACTCCGGCAACCAGATGAACATCCTGGGCCGTTCGCTCTTCGCCCGCTACGCCCGGCGCTGGGACCCGGATTTTCCCTTCCCGGAAAACGGCTACCAGGGGGATTACCTGCTGGAGATCGCGGAACAGTTCGCCGTCGAACACGGCGAGCGCTACCGGCCGGCCAGCCGCGAGGAACAGGCACAGGAAGAGGTGCTGAAGCTTTTCCGCGAGTATGCCGCCGAAAGGATCCGCCAGGTGATCGACCGCGACCTCCGGCGCTTCCGTATCGGTTTCGACGTCTGGTCGCTGGAAAGCCGGCTCTATACCGAGGGCAAGGTCGAGAAGCTGCTCGCGTTATTGAAAGATAAGGGTCTGAGCTACGAAATGGACGGGGCGGTCTGGCTTTGCACCTCCCGGTTCGGCGATGACGAGGACCGGGTGATCGTCAAGAGTACCGGCGAACCCACTTATTTCCTGCCCGACCTGGCCTACCATCTGGCCAAGCACGAGCGGGGGTTCGATGAAGTGATCAACATCCACGGCGCGGACCACCACGGCTACGCGCCGAGAATGCTGGCCGGGATGAAAGCCCTGGGCTACCCCGAGGTCTGGCTGCGCTACGTGATCCACCAGATGGTGAGTTTCGTCGAGGGCGGGGAGGCGGTCAAGATGAGCACCCGCGCCGGCAAGTTCGTCACCCTGAGCGACCTGATGGATGACGTGGGCGTAAACGTGGCCCGCTACTTCTTCCTGATGCGCAAGGCCGACGCCCACCTGGTCTTCGACCTCGACCTGGCCCGCCGCCAGTCCAACGAAAACCCGGTCTATTATTGCCAGTACGTCCACGCCCGGATCTGTAACCTCACGCCCACGGCGGTCGAAGCCGGGCTCTGGGACGGCGACCCCTCGCGCTGGGGCCGGCACGTTCCAGCGCATTTGTCCGAACCCGAGGAAACCGACATCATCACTCACCTGGTGGAATATCCGGAGTGTTTGCGGAGCGCGGCGCAGGCCCTCGAACCGCACCACCTGCCGACTTATCTCGAAGATCTGGCCGGCCGCTTTCACGCCTGGTACCAGAAACACCGGATAGTGGATGCCGCCCATCTCGAACTCTCGCTGGACCGCCTCTATCTGGCCGACTGCGTGCGCCGGGTGATGGCGGACGGCCTGAAGCTGCTGGGAATCGACGCACCGGAGAAAATGTAAAAGGAGCCGCAGGATGGCAGCAAAAGACCCTGAACCGATCGTAGTGGTGGGCACGATCGCGCTGGACACCGTGGAAAGCCCGTTCGGCAGGGTGGAAGACGTGGTGGGCGGCAGCGGAGCCTTCTTCGCCCTGGGCGCCTCGCTCCTGGCTCCGGTCAGGCTGGTCTCGATCGTGGGCCGGGATTTCAGCCACTGGGACGATCTCGACCGGCCGAA
>JAZDIG010000067.1:0-2582 GCA_043805105.1 Candidatus Glassiibacteriota bacterium
ATTCTGACCGCGCTCAAAATTCTGAACGGCGAACCGGTACCGAAAGAAATCACCCTGCAGTCGCGCGTGTTCACCGCCCAAAACGTCGACAGCGGCGGCCAGTGGCTGACGGACTGACCCCGGAGATCGGCCTGAAGGAGGAATCGATGAAGCGCCTGGTTCCGATAATCCTGCTCTTTGCCGCGACAATTTTCAGCCGGGCCGAGGCCGGCCGGATGCGCACCCGGCAGGTGCCGGCCACTCTCGACCTGCGCGAGCGCGCCCGGGCCAGCCTCAACTACCTCACCCGCCAGCCGGACCGGGCCCAGGGTATGCTCCCTTACTTCTGGACTTTTTTCGGCGATGGCCCGCCGGAGCTGCGTCATAACCATTGGGACTACGCCGAAAACCCGGGCCGTTTCCTCTACGGCCTGATCGCCGCCCGTCAGGTGACCGGCAGCCTGGAAGGCACAAACGAGGAGCGTCTCTTTCAGCAGGAAATCTATTCGCGCATGCGCGAGGAAGGGAACTGCCTTACCTGGCGGCCGGCTTACAGCCCATTCTCCCGGACCAGCAACCTGCCGGAGATGAACCTCTGGGACAACCGCAGCCAGTTCATGGGCCTTTTGAGCCTGTATATGGCCTATGAGGAACCGGAGGTCCGCGCCAAGCTGGAAGGCATGATCGACGGCCTCGAGAAATACGGGATCCGGCGGGACAAGTATTTCTTTTTCGAGCGCGAGGATATCCAGCCCGGCCACGCGGTGAACCCTCAGCACGAACCGCGGGTGGGCCAGCATTCCACCGGCTGGATCACTCCGCTGGTCAAGTATTACCAGGTCACCGGCAGCCCGATGGCCCTGGCGCTGGCTCGCGGCCTGGCCGACTTCACTGTCGATTTCCATAAGACTTCGGTGCGCCCGGGCCGCACTCTCGGGATCAGCAACGTCCACGGCGCTCTTTTCGCCCTGGGTGGCGTGATCCGGGTCGCGGCGGTCACCGGCGACCGGGAGCACATCGAATGGGCCCGCAAGCTGATAGATTACGCCGCGGACAATCTGGCCAGCGATTTCGGCTGGATACAGGAGATGGAGGGCCGGGACTGGATGAAGCCCGAGGATTCGCACTCGACCGAAACCTGCACTATCGTGGACATGCTCCAGTGCGCCCTGCTCCTGGCAGAAAACGGCTACCCGCAGTACTGGGACCTGGTGGAGCGCTACGTGCGCAACTATTTCACCGAGGCCCAGATTACCGACACCGGCTGGATGGCCGGCGAGGGACTCCGCGAGGACGATGTACTGTCGTCATTCACGGATGTCGCCAGCCGGGTACGCGGCTGTTTCGTGGGCTGGGGCGCGCCCAACGACCTGGTGGACAACCGCGCCCGCGTGAAGAACGCCATCCAGAATTGCTGCGGTCCGCACGGCGCCTGGGGGCTTTTCCTGGTCTGGCACCGGATAACCACCGAAAGCGAGAATGAAATCCGGGTCAACCTGGCCCTCAACAAGGAAACCGCCGCCTGCCGCATCGCCAGCTGGGTTCCCTACGAGGGCCGGGTGGAAGTGACCCTCTACCGCGACTCCCGGCTCCTGGTACGCGTGCCGCCCAAAGAGGACAAATCCAGGGTGCGCTGCCTGGTGGACGGCAAAGCGGTGAAAACTGTGTGGGACGGCGACTATGCGGATTTCGGCAGGCTTTCAGCCTGGCAGGCCGTCACGCTGATCTACCCGCAGAAACAGGAATTGCGCAAGGAAACCCTGAATGGAATCGAATACAAGGTGGAATGGAAAGGCGCCACCGTGCTGTCTATCGACCCGCCGGGACGGAACGTGCCGATTTTCCAGCGTGAAAGTTTCCGGGAGAACTCTGCGCCCATGAAAACCGAACCAGACCCGGTCTACCGGCCGGAGATCGACCGGGCGCTGATGGAGATAGATTGGTAGAGATAGTGACAAAGTGACAAAGTTACAGAGTGACAGAGTAAAAGATGAAAAGCAAGGACAGGAAGATGATTTCATGAAAAGATTCTTTGTCGTTTTGTTTATCTTTCACTTTGTAACTTTGTAACTCTGATGACACGGCAAAAAGTCTATAGGTCTTTCGGTCGTGCTGAACAGACCCTCACCCCCCTGACCCCCTCTCCCGCAAGCGGGCGAGGGGGAGCCTCGATCCAGCCGGGAATGTGCCCCTCTCCCATACATGGGAGAGGGGCTAAAGGGGTGAGGGATGTGAATAATAGAGCACTCTTATTTGCTTGAAATTACTTTTGGCTGACTTTTTGCCGTGTCATCAACTCTGTCACTTTGCAACTTTCTCCCAATGACCATTCTCGGCATCGAAACCTCCTGCGACGACACCTCGGCGGCGGTGTACGACACCGGACGCGGGCTTCTGTCCTCGACCCTCTCCTCCCAGCTCGAGCATGTGGAGTACGGCGGCGTGGTACCGGAGCTCGCCAGCCGCGCCCATCTCGCCCTCATCGTCCCCGTCATCCACGAAGCGCTCCAGGCGGCGGGAGTGACCCTCGACGGCATCGACGGCATCGCGGTGACCTCCGGGCCGGGGCTTGTCGGCTCCCTTCTCGTCGGGGTGAGCGCCGG
>JAZDIG010000068.1:0-7319 GCA_043805105.1 Candidatus Glassiibacteriota bacterium
CGGCTTCACATCCTCGCCGATCAGCCAGACGCTCACGTACGGCTCGATTCTGGCCGCCAGTTTCGGATCGCGACCGGTCACCAGCGGCGAGACGATGTTGATCCGGCCGTCCATGACTTTCCTGAGCGCAGCCGCCCGCGAGACGAAAAGATCGAGGTCCACACTGCCGGGCCGCAGACGGTCCAGTACTCCCCAGACCTGACGCGGCCAGCCGTTCTTGCGCGAATGTTCGAGAATGACCTGGGCGGCCTGGGCATAGGCCAGAGCCGCCGGCTGCCTGGAGAGGCTGTCGGCTGAATGGATAAGGCTGCTCTCGAAGACAGAGGATTCCGGAGTGGCGGCGTAGAGGATCTGCGGCCCGGATATGCCGTGGCCGGCCAGCCGTTTCATGAAGAGGTCCTCGAGCCGGAAATCGAAAGACGGTTGTCCGGCGGAAGATACCGGGCTCAGCTGCCCGGGATCGAACCATCTGGCGGTACTGTTTACGCCGTGGCCGGCCAGGTCTCGGCAGGCGAAAGAGTCCTGCGGCCCAGGGATGAACACCCCGCAGGGCGGCAGCTCCCCTTTTTCGAGCCTGACCGGCAGGACGGTCAAAAATAGCGGAATCCGGTACTCGCCCCTCGCTGATTCGACCAGCACGTCGCCGGAATACCGGCCGGCAGCGGCATCCCGGTCCACACTGATCGTGAGCCAGAAAACCTGAGCGACCGAGGCCCCTACCTCCAGAGTGCCGTCTTCCCGGGTCGCACAGAAGCGACTGCCGGGATATTTCCCGAGCGGCCAGATCCGTATCGGATGCCAGCGCCAACGTCTGGCCGACGAACCTTCGCCCCAGCGGATCCGGCCGTATTCGACCACGGCGGTGCGGATCGAGTCCGGCGGGACAAAGCCCGCTGTGTCCTCGTTCACCAGGCCGCCGGGAATGATCCGCAGCCCGGTCACCGGCGAATCGAGAGTACGGACGCCGAATGCGACCGGTACGGTTTCACCGAGGGAGGCGAAAGTGCGGATCTCTCCACCCCGCCTTTCGGGAGCCGGGACGGAATTGGGGTAGACGGTTTCCCCCCAATCACAGACAAACGGGATGAAACCGATCTCGCGCCACTGCCGGTCCACGGAGCCGAGCGAGCGGGATTCGACGTACTGGTCCGGCCTGAAACCGACGATCAGCCGGTCGATTTCGCGGTCGAGGCTGGGGATGAACTGGTCGACTTGAGCCGGGGCGGGAGAGACCTCGAAGAAGAGAACAACGACCAGGATGAGCGGGAAGCCGGCGACCGCCCTTAACCGACCGGCATTACAGACTGTAGCGGAGGAGATCATCGCTGCCGGGAGTAAGCTATTGGCCTGCCCGGTACAAATCGACCAGGCGCGGTGAATTGAACCCGGTCCTGCCGAGGACCGGGGGGACGGTTACCAGTGACTGCCGGCTCGCAAACCAGGAACCGGAAATTGTGATCCCGACCAGATAGACCACGATGATCGCGACATCGACGGTGGCAAGCCGGCCGACTGCGGGTTCCATGTGCCTTGCTCCCGGAAAGCATGGTTACGGTCCCGGGCGGAAGTTACGGGCCAGGGGGCGCGCCGCTGCCGCGGCAGCCGGGCGGATGCGCCCGGAGGGCCGATAGGCCCTCGGCGCGCCCCAACCGCAGAAGCTAATTTCATCGTTGCCGGCAGTCAAAACCTTTTTTATCTTGGGACCGCTCCAGCCTTTCGTCTTTCGGCTATTTACCTGAATGCGTCCTGGAATATGGAAAAACCGCTGCTACTCAAGCCCCACCACCTGCTCGACATCATTCGCGATTTCGGCGCCGGGAAAAAACACCAGCCCCACCCCTACGGCCACGACGTTCACCGGGTGGCTGAAATCATCCGGAAAAATCCTCACACTCTGGTGGAATTTACCTCGGCGGCCGACGACATCTGCGCCCCCTGCCGCAAACTGTGCGACGGCACTTGCACGGATACCACCGATTCTCCGGGGAAAACCGTATCGAAGGAAGTCTACAACCGGACGATCGACCGGCGTATTTTCACCCGCCTCGGCCTGCGGGAAGGCGCCACGCTGAGCGTTCTGGAATTCTGCAGGCTGGCCGGCCGAAAGCTCGGTGACCTCTATTCGATTTACCGGGAAGTCGATCCGGAAAAAACGAAAGGCCGCGGGAAAAATCTCTCCCGCGGCCTGAAAGAATATATCGAATCCGCTTCAGATTGAAATCGGAAACGCCGGGCCGGCTGCTTATTGCGGGAAGTCAGGCGGCAGCGTTTTCGTGGAAGAATATTCCTCCCAGAGCCTTCGCGTCTCCTGGTCGTTCGGGTGACGGGCCAGCCAGCGGCTCAGAAACGCCGACACCATCGAGTTTTTGCCCATCGAATCGAATAGTCGAATCAGCTTCTGGTAGCCCAGCAGAAAATCAGGATCGGCCTTGATCGATTCGAGAAGCAATTCGGTGGCCGGGATCGTATCCCGGTTGTCCAGGGCGATCTTGGCCAGCCCCGCCCATTTCAGCGGGTCTGGCGGTTCCAGCTTGAAATACGTGCTGGCGAACTCTTTGGACTGCGGGTAGCAGCCTTTTGCCGCCAGTCTGGTGGAAAAGGCCAGCATCCTGTCCCGGTACTCGGTGTCGAAGAATTCGCACTGTTTGAAATTAGCCCCCGCCGCTTCCGCATTTTTCTTCCCCATGTAAGCCTCGGCGAGATTGGCGTACAGACGGGCGTAGTTGACCAGAGGCGCCGCCTTTTCCCCCCTCAGGGCCTCGTCCTTCCAGAGCGTGGTACTGAAACGGTAATAGCCCCACAGTAACTGCTGCGTCCAGGGAATGTCCACCGCCAGGCTCCCGGCGTCCTGCCGCCAGTAGTTCGTGCTGTCGGCTGAAGTCGTCGGGTCCTCTTCGAACAGGCGTACCGCCATGCCGCGTAAAGCCATGTAGCGGGTGAGGCCGAGCTGGTACTGGGGAGGTATCTGGGAGGAATAGTAAAACGGCCGCTTGAAAGCGTTGGCGGCGATGATGTTTTTCAGGGCCAAGTCTCCGACCAGGAATATCGTGTCCTTGGGATAGTTCACTTTCAGCTTGCCCGCTTCATAGGTTTCCGCTTCGGCCAGCTTGACCGGCCCGATCGTTTCGATCCGCCGGTCGTCCAAAGTCATCGGGACGGCGCCAGCGGCCTTGAGCTGCTTGAGGTAGCGCGGGCTGGACATCAACGAATAGTTGAGCAGCGTCCGTCCGGATTCGCCCAGCAGAACGCGGTCGGCGTAAAGCGCGAGAGAGAATTCCCGGTCGTTCAGCAGCACGATGATGCCGTTTTTCTCGATACCGGCGAGCTGATTGGCCCCCAGGTCGCGGATCACATAGTAGCCGCTCATGTCGACACTCTTCCAGCCGAAAACAACCGGAGAAACCAGCACTGCCGCCAGCAGAGCGGTCAGGGTATAGACGGTGGAGTTTTCGAGCCGGTTCGTCCTGAGTTCGAACTTTTGCGTCACGACCCGCGGCAGGATCGCGAACGCGCCCTTGAGCGATACGATACCGATCAGGATAAAGCCCGACATTATCACCACCACCGGCAGCAGTCCGCTTTCCAGACGAGCGGCGGTGGCCGGCATGGGATTCACCATCCAGAGGGGGTACGCCAGGAAATAGGCGAGTACGATCAGTACTGCGACTGTCAAAGCTCTCAGCCGGCGCAGGGCCTGGATCAGCCCATAGTGGAAAGCAACCAGCAGCACGATCCCAACGATCCAGTGGAATGACTGAGCTTTGAGCTGGCCCAGCAGCAGCGGGAATTGAACGCTGAAAAAGCTTGCGCTGCGCGCGAACGAGGCGCGCAGGGCCGCGGTGTTGAAAAAGTAGTTCCAGAATGGTTTCGTAAAAGGCTGGATCGGTTCGCCGAGGCCAGCTACTACTGCCGGCCGGACCCAGACGTAGGTGTAAAGAGTCAGGCCGAGCAGGAAGAGCAGAACGGCCGGCGCCGTGTTGGCGCGAAGAGCAGCGGCGGTGTTTTTCCCACGCAGCAGGAAAATGACGGTGATCAGGGCCCCGGCCAGAAACACCCCGCTGTGGCTGAAAGTCGATCCGGCCAGCAGGGACAGAATCAGCGCATTGGTTCCCGGCCGGCTGCCTTCCTCGATTCTCACCAGGAGCCAGGTCCAAAAAAGGACCGCCAGGAGGTTAAAGGCGGCGGGACCGGCTACGATCGAAACCGACCAGAGCGCCGGCAGAAGAGCCATCCCGACAGTTCCCGCGGCCAGCAGCAGACGTCCGCCGGTGTCGGGCCGGGCCTTGGCTCCCGGAAAACCTGCCAGGAAGCGGTCCAGCAGAACGAAGACCAGCGCAGCCGAGCCAGCTCCGCTGAGCGCCGAGACCAGGCTCACTCCCACGGCCGGCTCCAGACTGGGCCTGAATACCAGCCCGACTGCATCCGCTGTGAAGACAATCCAGATCAGCAGCGGAGCGATTATGCCGGCGTACAATTTCGCCGCAAAGGAACAGACAATGAGGTAGAACAGGTTCCCCGGCGCCGGCGGCAGGCCCGCGAACAGGCTGTCCACTATCCAGGATGCACCATCGAAGGAAGCGAGCGAGGGAGCGAGCGTCAGCAGGTATACTATCAGAGTGATCAGAAAAACCGGAACTGCGAACCATTTTCTTTTCATTTTTTCCGTCCAGCTCCTCGGGTTATCCGCCATCTGCTGAATTGTAACCGGGTGTCGGTTGCAAAAAGTCAGAAGAAACTTTTAAATTCACGCTGATTCTTAGCTGGCTGGGATGCCGGCGAATCGGGCCGCAGCCGCAATATTTTTCTTCACCGACCCTACGTCGTGCACTCTCAGGACGTGAGCGCCGGCCTGGACCGCCACCGTACAGGCCGCCAGGGTGCCCTCGAGCCTGTCCTCTGGGGAAGCGAGGCCGGCCAGGGACAGGAAACTCTTGCGCGACGGCCCCACCATCACCGGCCGGCCAAGCGGAGCGAATTCGGACAGGCGCGAGATTATTTCGAAATTGCCGGCCGCCGGCTTACCGAAACCGATACCGGGATCGATAACGATCCTCGCCGGGTCGATCCCCATTTTCCGGGCCTGTTCCAGCCTGCCGGCGAAAAAGCGGTAAATTTCGGCCAGCAGGTCGTCGTATTCTGTGTCCTGCTGCATGGAGCGCGGAACGCCGCGCATGTGCATCATAACGTAACCGGCGCCCAGGGTGGAGACCGTCTCGAACATCCTTTCATCCAGCAGCCCGGCGCCGATGTCGTTGATGATCCTCGCGCCGGCGGCCACCGCCGCCCGGGCGACCGAGGCCTTGTAGGTGTCCACCGATATTATCATCTCCGGATGGCTCAGCGCCAGCTCCCGTACCACCGGAACCACTCTTTCCGCTTCTTCTTCTTCACCCACCGGCATGGCTCCCGGCCGAGTGGATTCGCCGCCCACGTCGATAATGTCCGCTCCCTGATCCAGCATCTCCTCGGCGCGCCGGACCGCCTCTTTTATTGTCGGTACCCGGCTGCCGCCGTAAAACGAATCCGTGGTCAGGTTCAGGACGCCCATGATCCGCGCTCCGGAGGTCAGATCGAGCGAACAGCCGCCGGCCAGCTTCCATTCGAGCTGGGTTTGACGATTTATAATACAGTCGAGCGCGGCGGACAGTTCCCCGGCCCCCTCTTCCCCGGATTCGGCCAGCCTGGCCGCCAAACTGCCGATCCAGGCCCGTGAGCCGACCAGGATCGACTGCGGGAGATTGGCTCCGAGAGCCACTTCCACTGCCGGGAAAAGCACGTCCCCCCCTTCGGCGGGGGCGGTCCGGGCCAGGAGGCTCCGCTGGCCGGCGGAAATATCGTAAAGGGTGATTACCGCCGGCCGAATCCTTTCCACCGCCGCCGGCAGGCTGTCCGCGCCCGTACCGAAAGCCAGCAACAATTTCTCGAGGCTCCCGCCGGTCACTGATACGAGCGGTTTAGCCAGCAGCGTTCCCATTTTCAGCTTATCCTCAGGCTTTCAGCTAAAACAAAAGGAGGGCGACACCCTCCTCGGTGTGTTCACTCGGTCCATTGCCCGGTCCCTTCCCGCCGAATCCGTCCGGCCCCGCCGGGTGCTGTCCTTTCAGGTTTCCTTCTGTCCTTCACCGGTGGAAGTGGAACCGGCTCCGGGGTTTTCGGCGGCCTGCGGCTGGTTTGGGCCTGGGTTGGCTTCCAGGACGCCGCCTGCCGCGCTGCCGGCGCCGGTGCTGGCTTTTTTCCTGCGCCGGGAGACGGTTTTCGGAATTTTGCCCTCCGCCGCCGCCTCTTCATCCTTTTTTAGCGGAGCCGGCAGTTTCTTGCCGCTGATAATGAGGTTGATTTCCTCGGCATCCAGCACTTCCCTTTCCAGGAGCGCCTCGGCCAGGGCTTCCAGCCTGTTCCGGTTCTCCCGTAGGATTCGCATCGCCTCGTTGTAGGCCTCTTCGATCAGGGCGCGCACTTCCTGATCTATCTTCCGCGCCGTGGCCTCGCTGTAATCCTGGTGCTGGGCGATTTCCCTGCCCAGGAAGATCTGTTCTTCCTTCTTGCCGAAGGTGAGCGGCCCCAGGCTCTCGCTCATCCCCCAGTTGCAGACCATCTTGCGCGCCAGGTCGGTGGCGCGCTCCAAGTCGTTGCCGGCCCCGGTGGTCATTTCCTCCAGGACGAGCTGTTCGGCGCAGCGGCCGCCCATGAGCGCCACCAGGTTGTTCTTGCACCACTGCCGGCTGTAAAGGTGGCGGTCCCGTTCAGGCAGGTACTGGGTGACACCCAGGGCCATGCCGCGGGCGACGATGGTCACCTTGTTGACCGGGTCCGCGCCGGGAATGAGCCGCTGCACCAGGGTATGGCCCGCCTCGTGGATGGCGATCTGCCGCTTCTCTTCCTCGCTGATCACCATGCTCTTGCGTTCGGCGCCGATCATCACCTTGTCCTTGGCATCCTCGAAGTCCTGCATGGTCACCTTTTCGCGGTTGCGCCTGGCCGCCAGCAGGGCCGCTTCGTTGACGATGCTTTCGAGCTCGGCGCCGCTGAGTCCCGGCGTGCCCTTGGCCAGCACGTCCACGTCCACATCCTCGGCCACCGGGATGTCCTTTATGTGCACCTTAATGATGCCGGCCCGGCCGCGCACGTCCGGCCGGTCCACCACGATCTGGCGGTCGAAGCGGCCGGGGCGCAGGAGCGCCGGGTCGAGCACGTCCGGCCGGTTGGTGGCCGCGATCAGGATCACGCCCTCGTTGGATTCGAAGCCGTCCATTTCGACCAGGAGCTGGTTCAGCGTCTGTTCCCGCTCGTCGTGGCCGCCGCCCAGCCCGGCGCCGCGA
>JAZDIG010000069.1:0-2660 GCA_043805105.1 Candidatus Glassiibacteriota bacterium
TATTCTTCCGCCAGATATAAATAATTTCACCTTCGAGACCTTCAACATCGTCCGCTCGGATACCCCATTTGTCGTAACGCTCACCGACGGTCCCTACATGGGCATGGTCAGCCTCAACCAGCCGATAGACATCACTTCGGGAGTTAGCGGCCCCAAGAGCAGCCGATACCAAATCCGGGTGTCGGTCCAGGGCCTGCAGATCCCGATCTTCCAGTTCGGCGTGTTCTACGATGACAGCTTGGAAATCCACAATGGCGCGCTGATGGATTTTGTCGGCCGGGTGCACACCAACAGCTCGCTGTTCGTCGGCACCAACGCCACGACCAACTTCTACCGGAACATCACTATCGCCGGGGACCTTTACCGGTTCCGGATCTGGAACCACGAGATTTTCACCGGCTCGGTAAGGATCTCCGATCCGGACAGCGTTTTCCATCTCCTGACTTACGACAGCGGCACCTACGCAGGCAACGATGCCGGCTTCGTAGCCCAGACCAACGCCGACTTCAGGGGGCGGCTGCGGACACGGGCGCACAACATAACGCCTCTGGGCCTGCCGATTCCCAAGAGCATCCAGCCCATCGAGATCATCAAGCGGCGTAACGCCGGAGACGGCGTGGCCCTCACGACAGAACGGCTCGACTGGCAAGCTGACACCCGCGTCTACGTGAACTCGGCTCTCTCCAGCGTATCGATCATGAACAATAGCGGCAACCCCAAAGTGCTGAGTAATCCGACCGCCCTGGCCACGAGCTACGACGCTTTTTACGACGACCGCGAGCACCAGTGGGTGGACCTGATGGTGCTCGACGTCTCCAAGCTCACCGCCGGCGACCTGGCCAACGGCATCGTCTATATCTCGATTGCCGAGGACGGCACCCGGCAGAAAGGGATAAAGATCATCAACGGCGGCACTCTGCCCGCGCCGATGACAGTGGTGAGCGACAACGCGATCTACATCCAGGGCACTTACAACACCACCAACTGGCGGCCCTCGGCGGTCATGGCCGATGCGGTCTACCTGCTGAGCACCAATTGGACCGATGCCGCCAACCACAACACCAACAGTTCACTCAACGCCGCCGCCACCACTACTTACAGAGTAGCGATCCTTTCCGGCGATACTCAAAACATCACCGCTTACAACGGGGGGCTCGAGAATTTTCCGCGCTTTCTGGAAAACTGGAGTGGCCGGACCTGCACTATAGTCGGCTCTTTCATCAATCTATTCCCCAGTCAAAACTCCACTGGCCTGTGGGTTTACGGCAGCCCGATTTACGAGGCTCCCGCCCGCGACTGGTGGTTCGACCTCAATTTTCTCAACTTCGACAATCTCCCGCCTGGCACTCCCTCGGTGGGGTCGGTGCTGAGGATCGCGTTCCGGCAGGAGTTTTTCGAGTAAATTCGTCAGGTAAAGTCAACCGCAGGGCAGCCTCGTGCCGCCCTTTTTTATTACCCATTGTATTCTTCGTTAATTTTCTCCTGTAGATCGTCTGCCGTTCTGAGCGGAAAATCCTGATCAATTGAATCGGCTAAGGAAATTTTTCAGTCAGCCGGGAGTGGGCGGGCCGGCACGGTCATTGCCTGAACCACCTGGTCGGGCCACCGACGGAGGCAGTGGTGCGCAATGACTGTGCCGGCCCGCCCCAGCCAGGGCTCAGCCGGTGAACCGATCCCCGACAATCCGGCTTCAGAATCTGTAGTCCAGGGAAACGCGGTGAGTCTGGTCGAGGTCGCGGTGGCCCACCCAGGCGTAGTCCACCGCCAGGCGCCGGATCTCGATCCCCGCCCCGAAAGTGGGATTACGCTCATCCAGGCCGGCCCGCAGGAACAAGCGTTCGTAGAGTGAGTATTCGGCGCCCAGGTGCAGCAGGCTCATCAGGTAGGCTTCCGTGCCGAGGTAATTTTTTCTCCGCCTTTCGGCCGGTACGGACAGTTCCACGGCGGCGGCCAGCCTGCCTCCGGGAACCACCACGCCCTCGGCCAGGGCCAGGCCGGCGGAAATCCACGGCTTGATGTATTCCCGCTTGCCGGTGGACCAGGCCAGAAAGGAAGTGGTGACATCCCGGGCCGAAACGCTGGCCAGAAACCTCCGGCCGCGTACAGTCAGCGGACATGTCACTCCCAGGTCGAAACCGAAACCGGTGGCGGTGACGTCCAGGTAGCGTTCGTGCAGAATCTTCACGTTGGCGCCGATATGGGCCAGCTTTCCCCACCGGCGGCCCGCACCCACGATAAAGGCGAAGTCGTTCTTGGAGACGTAGCGGTCGATCACCGGGCGGTTGTCGGGGCCCAGCTCGCCGTTCGGGTCTTCGAGCCGGGTCACTATGGGAATGCCACCCACGCCGAGGTGGATCAGGCCGAGGCCAATGGTGAGAGGTTGGTTCGAGTATTCGAGGCTTCGGCTGTAACCGATGAAATTATACTTCACTTCCCCGTCGAATCGCTCGCTGTGCATGAACGCCAGGCTGTTCGTCCTGGAACGGTCGGTGCGGGAGAGCCCGGCCGGGTTCCAGTACAGGGCCTCCGGGCCCACGGCCAGCGTATGAAAGGCGCTGCCCATGCCGAGCCCGCGGGCCCCCACTCCGATACTGAAAGGCTCGCCGGCGTATTTGCTCTGTGAAAAAAGAAAGATGGGGAATGACAGGAGCAACAGCAGG
>JAZDIG010000070.1:0-8332 GCA_043805105.1 Candidatus Glassiibacteriota bacterium
TGTCTGCGCGGAAGTAAGCCCCCCGGCGAGTAAAGCCGAGGCCAGGCCGCCGGTGGCCTCGATTTCATCCGGGCTTTCGGCGCGCTCGGAGAGGCTGAGCCTGGAACCGTCGGCGAAAGTGAATTGCAGCGTCCCGCCGAATGCGTAGCTGATTTCCCCGTACCGGCCGGCAAGTGGCCCCTCGCCGGCGGCGGCGAGCGCTGAACCGCCGGGGTTGCGCAGCAGCTTGAGCAGCGCGAGCAGGTCGAATATGTCGGTCTTGCCATCGGCGTTGACGTCCGCATTCGATGACCTGGTCTTGCCGCTGATAACCGATAAGATTGCCAAAAGGTCGAATATGTTCACTTTGTCGTTGGTGTCCACGTCTCCGGGACGGAACGGCTTTATTGCGCTGCCGGTATTGTGCAGGTCGCGGCGGAACTTGGGCCAGGAGCTGTGGGCCAGCCCGGCCTTGGTGCCGGAATCGAGCGCGTAGAAGTAGCCGTCCTTCGACCCGAAATAAAGCACGCCGTCGTTGGTGATGGTCGGCGAACTTTCAATCTCGCCCTCGGTCTTGTAGCTCCATTTGAGCGTGCCGTCCGGATTGACGGCGTAGAATTTCCCGTCCCAGGAGCCGAAATAAATCGTGCCGTCGGCGCCCACCAGCGGGGAGCCGGAAATGATCCCCTCGGTAGAAAAGCTCCACTTCTGCTGGCCCAGCGAGTCGAAAGCGTAGAGCCGTCCGTCCCAGGTCCCGACGTACACCGAACCGTCTTCGCCCAGCACTGCCGATCCGGTGATCGGCCTATCTCCCGGCACGACGAAGACCCAGGCCAGAGAGCCCTGGCCTTCGGGGTGGATCGCGAATAACCTGCCGCTCCAGGAGCCGATATAGACCGTGCCGTCTGCGCCTATCGCCGGCGAGGCTGAAACTATGCCCCCGGCCTGGAAGGCCCACTTGAACGAGCCATCCGGGTGCACCGCGTAGAGATGGGCATCGTCGCTGCCGAAGAATATCGTGCTGTCCGCTCCCACCGCCGGCGGGCTCTGGATCACACTGTCCGTAACAAAGGCCCAGACCGCGGTACCGTCAGGCCGGAGCCCGTAAAGGCGATGGTCGGAAAAACCGATGTATATCATGCCGTCCGGGGCCACGGCGGCCGAGCTGGTGATGATCGAGCCGGTGGTCACGATCCAGTTGATGTCGCCGGAATCGGGAGTCACCGCGTAAAAACTGAAATCCCAGCTCCCGATGTAAACCGTTCCATCCTTGCCGATAGCGGGGCTGCCGGTGATGAGAAAATTGGTCAGGCCAATCCACTTGTACGTCCCGTCCGGGTTCAGCGCGTAAAAGTTCCAGTCTTCCGAACCGAAAAAGATCGTGCCGGAATCGCTTATCGCGGCCGAGCTGGTGACCGGACCATAGGTCTTGAA
Organism: Candidatus Glassiibacteriota bacterium; assembly: GCA_043805105.1. Lineage (GTDB taxonomy): Bacteria > Gemmatimonadota > Glassbacteria > GWA2-58-10 > GWA2-58-10 > JAZDIG01. Next base: position 1,414 of record JAZDIG010000070.1, read on the forward strand.
GCGCCAGAGCAGGTCGCCGGCAGCCGCACTCGCCGGCCGGGGCGCGATCTGACCGTAAACCAGAAACAGGGAGGCCAGCAGGAGGGAAGTGGATAGCGAGGGCTTGGCGAGCATGGTACCTCGATTTCATGAATCGGCTGCAATTGAGCGCGTTCGGCGACCTTCGACTGACCTTGGAGACCCGGCCGGGCCTCGTGGCTTTTATTATTCCTAAGCCGTTGAAAGGTTCCAGAATCAGGCGATTTTCAAAAGCGTGATCAATTAATCTTGCCTGCCGGCGGGCCGCTGCTCCGGCCTCAGGGTTTTTTCCCACCCAGTCCTTTGTTTCCGCCCCAGCGTGGAGAGACACTCCTGGCTGTCGACTCCCGGGGGTGGCCGGAGCGGAGTTCGGCCACGTCGCATTTCGTCCAGGAAGCGGGCGGATCGGGAGTCTGGTTGGGAGTAAGAACGACGGCATTCGGGAAAAGTTCCTTCACTTCGCCCCAGGTGGTCTGCGACCAGAGGGCTTCGTCCAGAACTTTCAGCGCTTCGCCTTTCATCTGACCGCTCACTGCTGCGCCGGTAGCCGGCAGCCACAGGCTCTCGGTCTCGCGGTCCCAGAGCAGAAAGGAATCGCGGCCGTCCCAGATTTCGGGCGAAGCGTAGGTGTAGCCGCTGCACCCGAAAGTGAAAGGCCGGCCATAGTAAGTCCGGTCGTAGACTGAACTCAGGTCGGCCAGCACGCAATAGGCGGCCATGATCGGCCGGCCACCCACCACGTCGTTAACCACTTTGTGCTGGATCAACAGATTCAATGGATAGACCTTGACTTCCTCGCCGACCTTGACCGCCAGCACCCGGGCGTTTCCGGCCAGCCAACCCTCAGTCCTGGAGGCCGGTACGAACTCCGGCGCGATCAGGGCCTTGGAATACTCCCGGCCCAGGCCGTGATGCAGCTTGGCCGGGTCGAGGCTGAAGTCGGTGATGTCGAAATTCCAGGAGGCGTTTTCCCCGCCGTAAAGCAGACGGCGGCCGTCTTTTTCGAAGACCTTGCCGTTCTCGATTGCCACTGGTGGCTTGGGTTTTTGCGAGTCCGGCCGCTGGGCCGGGGATGATCCGGCACCGGCCAGCAGCGCGGCGGTTACCAGGAAAATCGGAATACGCTGAGTCATGGCAGCCTCCTCAAGGCAGGACGCTCAATGTCAGTGACAGGTTGCGGGGATACTTTTGTCCGCCCACCTCAATGGTCAGCTCTCCCCCTTCCCGGAAAGTCCGGGAGACGGTGACCGGCCGGTCCCACCCCGGCCCCTCCGCGTAGCTCCACTCCAGCTTGAGCGGGGAGCCGAACCGCTGGGCCTGGACTTTGATCACGTTTTTACCGGGCACCAGGTAGGGCAGGGCGTACGGGTTGTGCTGGAAGTATGTCAGGATTTCGACAAACTGCAGAGAGGAGTCGCCGGCCAGGATCAGTTTCAGGTAGTAGCCGTTAAAACTGCCGTTGACCTCTTTGTCGAACCGGCCCCGGACGACGTTGCCGTCATCGGTCACTGCCACCGGGAGCCAGGTCTTCATCCCGTCGATACTGACTTCGGCCCGGATCGGCCCCTTCATCTCCTGCTTCTCAACTTTGAATTCGCCGCCGGTAACCACGTAGGGGCAGTCCTGCCTGAATACCAGCTCCCCCTCGCGGGTGATGTCCTGAGGCATGAGCACGAAACAGGGGCAGAGCCTGAGGATATTGCGCTGGCGGACCACTCCGTCCTCGAAGCGGTCGCTGAACATGTCCGGGTAATAGGCGATCCGGCCCTGGCCCCAGTGCCGGTAGCAGAGGACGCCGTTGACCACCGCCTGGTGCGGCTCGAACAGCGGCCAGTTCGCCGGGTCTTTTGAATCGTTGGGGCCGCAGGTGTGATAAGGCCCGCAGTCAAACTGCCAGGCGCCCTCGTAATAGTAGTCTCCCGGCAGCCATTCGAAGGTGTAGCTTTCGCCGCGGCGCAGGGTGATCTGCCCGAACGGCTCCTCGACCTTCATCTCGGGCCAGCCCTCCTCCTGTCGCCAGTCGCCGCCGCCGGAGAACCAGCGGGGGGAGTCGCCGCAGAGCAGGAAGCCGGGGGCCGCCCGGCCCTCGGCCACCGCGGCCCAGGCCAGAGTGGAATCGGCCCGGAGCTGCTCGATACTTGCCACCTGCCTCGGACTGGACCGGTCGTAGACGTAGAAGTTCATGTGCGGGTCGAAACAGTGCCAGCCTCCGCCGTAGCGCACCTGGAGCATGTGGTGGGTGTCGTGCACCCAGCTCTGGCTCTGGTAACCCAGGCGCGAAAGCAGGAGCGCCAGGGGCGTGGTCTGACGCAGGCAGCTCCCGTTACCCATCGAATGGATCATCTTGCCGAAATCGTAGGCAATCTCCTCCGGCCCATCGCCGTGGTACAGCACCCGCCTGATCCAGTTGAATACGGCGATCACCTTCTGTTCATCGGTCATGCCGCCATGGATCAGGCTGGATAGAATGCCATCCAGGGAGCCGCAGTCGACGCTTTTGTCGGTGGTGACTTTGGGATTGACCACCAAAGGCTTTTGTTCATCCTGGGCCGCCAGAGGTAAAGCAGCCAACAGCGCCCCGGCGAACACGCCGATCCTGAGCAATTTCACCGATTCCTCCCCCTTGAAGCCGAACGGTCGCGAATACTCGTCTTTCGCTTTTGATTTTACCCGGCCGGTCCCGGATTGTGCCCCGGCGGATAAAATAGAATGACCGGCCGAGGCATTCGCATCGTTTCTTAAATGTTCGCTGGAACCGCCAGATTAAATATATAACCCCTGTCAAAGCCGGAGAAAGAGTGCCTCGGATTTATTGTCAAAAATCAGCCGAAAAATCGGGAGTTCCTCCGGGTGGCGGCTCTTTTGCGGAAGACCTCGAAGAGTACCGGTTTCCCCCATTTGCTTCGATATAGACTCCAAAGCTCCCTTGATTTGTTTAACCCGGCTTGCCGCAAGCCGGTAATTCTCGATCATAAGCGCAAGACGATTGAATGGAAATCCGGCAGGCGGGTCGGGAAACAATTCTCTGCGGTGCCGAGGTCAGGCGGGACTTTGTCTTAACAGGATGAACGCCGCACCGTCCGGCCCGCCGGAGCGCTGAATCGAGGGGAAGTGGCACGGATTCCCGATGGTTTTTCTGCTGCGGTCAAAGCGGGTTTTCCTGCACCTTTTCCAGGTTGAACTCGGTGAAAGCGGCTTTACCCGCCATATCCTTCAGTTTCAGCGTTGCACCAATGTATCCGCTTCCCGAAAAAAGCGGTTTCCTGTACTCGATACTGCAGCTCCAGGAAGGACTGGTACTTTTTTCGAGATAAGAATTCGGGCTGTTATAACCGAGCATTTCGACGACGATGTCCACCCTGGAAGAATCGAAGAATATGGATCCGGGCGAACCGGGATCCCATTTCCACTTTCCCCATTCGAAGTAACTCGCCTGGATAGTATCTTTCGCATAATAGGTGGCAAGAACGTAGAGCGAATCCCCCAGTTTCATCACCGCCCTGGAATCACTGCAGACGAAAAGGTCCAGGTATCCGGGCCGGGCCCGGACGAGCGCGCCGATTGGACCGAGCTGGCTGGGGTCCTTGATGATCACCAACTGGCTAAGCGTCCCTTCCCAGTAGCCAATCAGGTCGTCTTTGCTGTACAGCTCAGTCACGGGCCCGGTTGAGTCATCAGCGCAGCCTACCATGGCGCTGAAGAAAATGCAGATGAACAGACGGGATCTTTCAGCCATTTTGCCCGCAATCCGTTTTCAGAGTGTCGGCAGCTTTTCCAGGTTGAATTCGCTGAAAGCGGCCTTTCCGACTATCCTGTCCAATTTCAGCGTCGCCTCCTTGAATCCACTGCTGATAAGAACCGGCTCATTGTATTCGAGGCTGCAATTCCAGGGATGGTCGGTTTTTCTTTCTTTATAAGAATTGACGCCCAGCGGACTGACTACATCCACATAGATTTCCACCATGGAAGAATCGAATTGCAGGTCAGCGGGCGAATTAGGGTCCCATAGCCACTTTCCCCACTCCGTATACTCAGCCAGGATCGTGTCCTCCCGAAAATAGATCGCCATTGCATAATAGTTTCTTTCCAGCCTCAGATCCACCCGGGAGTCGCTGAAATCGAATTGTTCCACGTAACCGGAGCGCGCCCGGACAAAGCCGCTCACTCCGACAGTCTGGCTCGTATCCTTGTTAATCACCCACCGGCTCAGGCTGCCCTGCCAGTAGCCGATCAGGTCGTCCCGGCTGAATTCAGCAATTACCGGTTCGGCCGGGCCGTCCGTGCAGCAGACCGCGGCGCTGAGGCTGACACACAGGAGAAAGCGCGATTTAAGAACCATAGCGCAGATCTTTCTTTTTACTGGTGGGCGACAGGAAATTCCGGTCCGCTCAGACCCGGCCCGGACCACTTTAAGTTTTTTCGCCGGCCTCTCAATATATGTCCCAATTAGCGCTGTTTTTATTCCCGGCCGGTCGAGTTTTTCGAAACTGGCGGCAGCGGGATTCGAATCGGCCACGGCCTGGCTTGAAATAAAAAAAGGCCCGCCTCAGCGTCGGGCCTTCGAAGCACATTTACTATGAAAAACCTGGAATCGGTCCCGGTCCGTCCGTTTTTTCTGTTCAGCAGTTCCCTTCGATAATGTCGATCAAGAGCGCGATGGCGTCGGCGATGGTAGCGCTGCCGTCGCCGTTATAGTCCGCCCGCGGATCCTGCGGGTTCTTCAGGCAGAGCTGGACCAGCCTGACCACGTCGATCACGTTGGCATTGCCGTCGCCGTTGACGTCGCACCCCGGGCCGGGCGGCTCGGTGGCCAGGGGGCCGATATATTCCGTGGCCAGGACGATGTCGTCGAAATAGACCCTGGCCACATTGTCGTTGTAGGGAATATCGGGATTGTGGGGATTGTAGTCATTTTCGAAAACATGGGCCAGGTAATACTGCAGCCAGAAAATATTGATCTTGAGGTCGTTCGTCTTTCTCCAGCGGAACCCCTCGAAAGGCTGGGGATTGGTGTTGTAATAGCCTGACTGATGGAAGGTGTCCCTGAACCAGGTCCCGGTGATCGTGCCGGGCCCGTAGCGGCCGATCAGCCGGCCATCGATCCAGAACGCCTGCTCGCCGTCCCTCTTGTCCGGCGCGCTGTTGCATTTGATCATGAATTCCACGCAAACCCATTTGTCCCGCGGCGCCTGCTCGATTTGGACCGGGCCGAACGGGTTGCCGTAAAAAGCATCAGGCCGGCCATCGCTTACGCCCTCCGGGGTCTGCCAACTGCGCATCTCGCACCAGTAGGTATAGAAGAACCAGGCGCCGGGGGGATTGGCGACTTCCCGGGATCCCAGGTCAACGGTGGAGCCGAAACGGTCCGATCCTTCGGGACGCGTTCCGGCGGCCCCGATCGGATAGTGCCGGGTAGTGTCCGCCCGGCCGCCCATGGCGACGAAATGATGGACGTAGGGGGCGTCCGGGGCGAATTTGGTGTAATAGCGGGCGTAAAGCTGGTCGTAACCGGTACTGAGCAGCTTCCAGAGGTGGCCGCCGGTATCGCGGCCTTTGGTGCCGGTCATCCGCAGGCTACGCTTACCAGGGCTGCCGGGAACCGAATCGGGGACGTACCACAGAACGTTGTAGTTCGGGTCGAGGATCGAAGTCCAGCGCTGGCCGAGGTCCTCGATGGCGCCCGTCTCGAAATCCTCATGGAACACGACCGCCGGGTTCTGCTCGATGCCTTCGTCGCCGGGATACTGGGCGGCGATACCTTTTTTCGCGGCTGACGCCGGTTGTCCCCCGGCGGCTAATCCGGGAGAGGAAACCGGCTTATTTATATCCGTACTGTCGGCCGCCTCCGCCGCCAGCCAGAGCGCCGCCAGCACTGCCGCCAATGCGGTTACGATGAATGCTCTTCTCATAGGAATCTCCAGGTCGAAAAGATGAAGACAAACCCAGTCACACAGCGGCTTTCCGCATTGAATTAAATCGGTTCGGTTCTGAAAAGGAATGCGCTGCCGAAAACAAAATCGAATGAGACCGCTCTTGCCGAAGGATGATATCAAGAGCCGCTATAAAGTAATCCCCGGCCGGGGGATTATTCAAGGCCGCTGATCGGACTGAATTGGAAAACCAGATCGTGCGAAAGAGGTGGATACACCCCAGCTTCGAATCCGGCCGGACCTCAGTTCGGCTCAGGACAAATCCCTGATCGCCACCAGCAGCGAGATTGCATCCGCGGCCGAAAAAGAGCTGTCGCCGTTCACATCGTAGAGCTGGCCGGTCTCCCCCCGGAAAAGCGCCAGCACCAGGGCCACCACGTCCAGTATGTTCAGCTTGCCGTCGTGGTGGAAATCGAACGCTCCGGCCCCGGTGGAATATTCATAGGCCCCGATATCGATTGCCGGACCGGCAACCTTACGCGCTTCTTTTTTCCGGGGATGCACGTATTGGAATTCCGGCAGATAAGCCGCGGCTTCGTAACCGGCATCCACCAGGGGGCTGGTCTCCAGGGGCCGGAAATTTCCTCCCGTGATATCGACCAGCTCGGGATCGTCGCCGTTAATGGTCCCCGCCAGTTCAGTGGGTACGGAGGATATCGACTCTGAAATCCAGTTGTCAGCGCCGGATACGGGCGTGGGCTTATCCTGACCGACCAGGAGCTGATTGCCGGCTCCCGGCTGGACGTAAAACACGTTGTTCCACGCTTCCAGGGTGGTAGTGCTCACCGCCGTGGTGCCCGGGTACCAGAGGTGGATAAAGCTACTGCCGGCCGGGTACAGGTGTATGAATGTATTGTTGAAAAGATAGAGGGAGCCGCCGCGGCGGTTTTCTCCGAAAACCACGAACTGCTCGTTGGTATGGTACCGGTTGTCGGTGACGATCACGTTGCCGATCAAGAGCGCATCCTGGT
>JAZDIG010000071.1:0-16709 GCA_043805105.1 Candidatus Glassiibacteriota bacterium
CCCCGGAAGCCGGGGCACCCCTCTTGCTAGAGGGGAGTTAAACACTTGTCATTCAGGCACTTGCACATTGCCTGAGCTGCGGCGGGGAAAATCCCCTCTAAAAAGAGGGGTGCCCGCGAAGCGGGCGGGGTGTGTAAATCGCCTAATCATCGAGATGAGATAGAACTTCATCATTTATAAGCACTTGCGAATTATCATAAATAATCCGGCCTATGAATATTAAAACAACTTAGCGCTTAAGGGGCGGACCCATGTGTCCGCCCGTGGGAAGGGGAACAGTCGATTCATCACAATTGGTAAACCAGGAGACACTTCACGGCTCTGCCGCGGAGTAGATCATTTTTAATCCTGGACGATCCTGACCTTTCCCCTCCTGGAAGGCGGGCTCGAACGTATTTGGAGAACTGCGGCCCACTGGCACTGATAATTCCAGGCCGCTGTATTTTTTTCCCGCTGGAAGACCTCTCCGGTATCTCCCGAAAAAATATCTCCGCTCGACTTACCAAACGCAATCGTGAGCCGGACAACTCCGGACTGCGAGTTTCTCTTTCCTCTGGTCGCTCTCAGTTCGATTCGGAAACTGCGCAGCTCCCAGGTCTGCAAAGGAGATCTAATAGTTTACGTACTTCCGGTACGTCCGGGCGATCACTTTACCAGGCTTGCGGCGACCTCCTGGGCGGCAGGCATGGCTTTCACCCGCACGGGTCCGGCTTCGCCGTCCGGGGAGAGGTCGAATAAAAGCGTACCCTGGGGGCTTGCCGTAATATCTCCGCCGGCGGATACAGTCACTTCCACCCCTGTTTCGGCAAGTTCCGCCTGGACTGAATATCGACTGGAACCGGCCAGGCCTGTCACCAGATGCCGCGTCCTGGCGACCGTTTTCGGCACGACATACCGGAGGACTACCGGCCCTTCGTGAACGGCTCCATCGTCCGCAATAACGACCGCGAGAGGCTGTCTGTCATCAGGGAGAAAAACCCCCGGCAGATTCGGCTGGTCCCCCTTAATTGGCTGAGCGCTCCGGTCGGCGCTCCCAAGCCGGATAACGGCAATCACCCGGCATTCAGTGCTCCGGCCCGGCGGCCCGTAACGGAGAGTTTTGGAGCCATCCCCTCCGGTCGGCTTTCCCAGGTCCGCGGATATCGGGTCCGCTGAGACGATGTCGCAGCAGAACGGCAATCCGGCGTGGCTGCCGGTGATACGGGGCGGAGAGTCATCTGCAGCCGGCTGGAATTCAGTGCTGGTGCGGGCGCCGAAATGAAGCCTGAAGTCCATCTGTACCGGGCCGGCGGCCCGGGCGTGGTCGGCGATCACGTACAGGTCCGGCTCGACGCACACGATCCGCCTCCGGTACGCTTCGAGTTCGGGATAGGCCGCCCCGATTTCGTTGGAGAAAGTCACGTAAGCCTCGGTCGCCTCGAAGTCGGAGACACCCGGCAGGGCTTTCCCGGGCGACAGCCGGCTGCCACCCTCGTAATCGACTGCCTGCGACTGGCTCCGGCTGTTGACCTGAAGGACGCTGTAATACTGAGTCCCATTCTCGATATCGGTGGCCCGCCCGATGAGCGGTTCGCCATTTACTGCAAGCAGCACGGCGTTACGGCTCTGGTGCATGTGCCAGGTCGAAACGTTGGGCACTTTTCCCTGGGATTGAAGCTCGTACTGGAGCTTGCCCGCAATAGCTCCCCTGAAAGAAAAAACCCTGTCGTTCTCCCCCCAGGGATCGCTCCCGCCGCGGACGTGGATGTGGGACACGTCCGCCAGGAGAATGGCTCGCGGCAAGCCGGCGCTGTCGGGCCGCTGTTCCGGCAGGGTCGGGTCATAGGCAAGGTACTGCCAGGCCGGCTCATCGGTAGCCGGGCCATGCCGGGTCCAGCAATTGGCGGACCATTGAAGAACCGGGTCCCGGTAGGCCGCGGCAACCGCATAAATCCACGCCGCCGAATGCCATTCATGGATACCGCCTTCGCCGAAATTGGCGATGCCCCCATGCCCGGGATGGTTCCAGACGGCGTACAGCCTGCCATAGGCGAAATTGTGGAAGTAGGTGGTCTTGCTGAAAATGTTGATGCCTTTCGTCTTTTTCAGCGCCAGCAGAAAGGGCATGGAGCCTTCGAAGGCATAGGGGGCGCCGTAAACCCTCGACTCCGGGTACGATCCATCCGGGGCCATGATCCCGGCGGCGTAGTCGAAAAAATGTATCGCGAACCGCAGCCAGTCCCCCGGCCCGCTCCCCGGCCCTGCCGCAGAGATGTCCTGGTCTTCGAGCGCCAGGGCCAGGCAACCCAGCAGCGCTACATCCACCCAGCAGTGATTCGTCATCAGCATGGCGAATATATTACGGTTAAAGGGAGATTTCGTTCCTGGCACGCCGGGAGTCTCGAATGGAACCGGCAAGCCGTTGAGACGCCAATCGCTGACCGCCGTGTTGTACATGAACCGGGCGCGACGGACGCCCTCGGTCAGCACGAGTCTTTTCGTTTTTTCCGGTGCCGCGTCCGCACAGAGGTCCCAGGTCTTGGCGATGGCCATGAATGCATGGGCCGCCGCAAGGTCGTTGTTCTCCCGATGGGGATGGAACGAACCGAACGCTTTGTAGGTCGACAACATCACGCGCACGTTTTCCCAGGCCCGGTCGGCATATTTCTTTTCGCCCGTGATGGCATACGCCACGGCCAGGGCATCAGTGTCCCGGGCATCCCTGCGGATCAGGAGCATCTCGCTGTCGCGCTCGGTCGGCCAAATCCTGTACTGGCTCAACAGAAGATCCGGATTGCCCGGTTCGGTGTAGCGCATGGGCGTGACGAGGGCTTCCTCGGCGCACCGCAGCAGCGCGCTGCGGAGTATTTCCTGGTCCCGGGTGAGAGTCACGCCCGTTCTGGCTGTATTGACCTCTGCGGCAGTCATGAAAACGCGAGGAGCCAGATTTTCCTGGCCAAAAGCCGAGCCGACAGCCACAAAAAACATCACCGCACTGACTGAGAACCTCATGGCTCTGCCTCCTGTAACTGTCCGGGCAAGGAAGTAATCCAATCCAATCCAATGGTGGCGCTGCTTTCTGAGCACCCTTAAGAACGTTACCACTATTGAGGGGAGAATTCAATCTGTCGAGCTTACTCTCCGCTGGCTGGGAATTGGGTTCCGGCGTGATTTTATTTTCTGTGAGCCAGGCGCTTTTCCTTTAAGTGCGTTTATAAAATTATCCAGCTTTCCATATACCGGTTCAACTTTTGAAACCAAATATGCATTTAATGCGTCTTAGTAAACAGAAGATGATAAAATTCGACAACCAAACCTGGAGGATACGATGAACGCCAAGGAAAAGATCAACTACCTGAGCAACGCCGCTCTCTCGATCGTGATTTATTTCGCTTTCTTCGCTTTCGTCACTCTGCCCTATGTACTGTAAGAAAGTGGTTTCAAGACCCGGCTGAAGCCGCTCCCCCAAAGAGCGGCTTTTTGTTTGCCTGCCTGATCCCCGCAGAGCCTTGCTGCCGCCCGCGTTTCTTCGTTACCGCGAATTACTTTTCCCGATCTATTCCACCCTGCTGAATCGGATTCAGGCGTGGTTTTATCTCTTTAACTTTACGCCTTTCTCTCTACTATAATTTGCTGGAACTATAACTTTATTCTAATGTGATATTTGAAACCTAATATTCATTTGATGCGTCTTAGTAAGCAGAAGACGATGAAATTCGACAACCAAACCTGGAGGATACGATGAACGTCAACGAAAAGATCAACTGCCTGAGCAACGCCGCTCTCTCGATCGTGATTTATTTCGCTTTCTTCGCTTTCGTCACTCTGCCCTACGTGCTGTAAGAAAGTGGTCTCGAATCCCGATTGAAGCCGCTCCCTCAATGAGCGGCTTTTTGTTTGCCTGCCTGATCCTCGCCCAGCCTTGCTGCCGCCCGCGCCGGCTCCCTGCCGGCTACAAGCTTGACCAGCTCCGCCTCGGCAACTAATAATTCCCACCAAAGCCTCCTGAAAATTGAATCCGGCCTTCTTCAGTATGCGTCTAACATAGCAGAGGACACGAAATGGAGTCCCGAAGATACGAATCGGAAAGCTTTTAAATTGAGAGGCCAGGAAAATGTCACGCGGTGATAAAGTCGTCATTGCCAGAACCGCCCTCAACCAATACAGAGGGCTTCCGATTGGCCAGGAGTGCATCGTTCAGGATATCTTCGAACAGTTGGGGAAGTTCAATCTGCTCGCGGTTTACGATCCGGTAGCCGGGAAATCTTATTACGTCACGGATGACCTGGTGGATAAAGCGGCTTAAGCCGACTGGCCTGCCGTGCGCTGATATTCAAATCCCGCTGTTCGAAAACGAAGCTAATCAGACTATTCCTGCCGCAGCCAGCGCCATCTCACTAAGTACGGTTTTAGAATATAGTTACGTTGCACTCAATTGTATTTTCCTGTGATTGCGCCGAATCATATGCCTGGTGTTTTCTTTAGCGTAGGGGCGGACCCATGTGTCCGCCCACCGCTGGTAGGTCCGGGCGCACACGCGGGTGCGCCCCTACACGAGATAATAGGTTCGAAAACGAAACCTAAAAGGTAACTCCTGCCGCAGCTAGCGCCATCTCCCTAAGTAAGCCTTCCCCAGCCTTCGTGCTTTATCCTTATCTTTTTCCTCTCTTTCCCCGGTGCTTGAAGTATCTCCTCATTCGTTGTACTGTCTATGGAAGTGAAGCGGAAAAGCGTCCAACTTGCTGATACAGGCGATTAAGGAGTGATAAAATGATGAATCGCAGACGGTTTTTTCTCAGTACGGTGCCGCCCCTGGGACTTCTGTCTTTCTGGCATCTCGCCTGGGCCGCGGCCGAGGAGCCTGGGAGACAGCAATACGGCGCGGCCAGGCTGAGCCGGACAGTGGTGGACCGCCTCGCCGACCGTTCCCTGCCGGAACTGCGGGACTTCCAACAGCGGGAACTCGACCAGGATTATCTCGGCTACTGGAAAGAGCATGGAATCGACTGGGAAAACGGCGGCGTGATGCCCTACCGCGAGTTGATGAAGGGGATGCCGTACCTGGCTAAGCATTATTACCTGAAACAGATGTATTTCCAGGGCCGGGCGCTCTGGACTTTTTCCTACCTTTACAATCATTTCGGCCGCAACGAGCGCCATCTGGCGATTGCCCGGCATACGAAGGATTTTATCTACAAATATGCCCGCAATGACGATTATTCCTGGGCCTCCGAGCTTACGCCGGAAGGGAAAGTGCTCCAGAAATACTCCGACATAGATGGAGATTTTTACGTCGCCATGGGCCTGGCCGAGTTTTACCTGGCTACCGGCGATCAGGAGGCCCTGGCTACCGCCCTGGAAACCGTATATTCGGCCAACCAGAAAATCCTCGCACCCGATTTCATGTTCTACGGCGCCTGGGATTCGAGGGTCTACGAGCCGGGTACGAAATTTCTGGGTATCTGGCTGCATTTCCTCAATACGCTTATTCCCCTGGCCGAAGTCACCCAAGACGAGCGGGTCGAAAAAATCGCCGACATGTGCGTCCGCAACATAATCGAACATCACTGGCGGCCCGAGTTCGGCGGGTTCGTCGAACTGCTCGACAAGAACTTCATCCCCCTGCGGGAAAGTCACCGCGATTCCAACTGGCACGGCGTGCAATCGGCCTGGATGTGCATGCGGCAAGCGGTGCGGATCGGCGACCGGGACCTGTTCATGGATGCGATGGGAATGGGCCGCAAGCAATTGCGCCGGGCGTTCTCCGAATTCGAAAACATCGACATCCATGCCCCGCTCGAAGAGCTGCCGCGCTGGGGACCCCTCGAGGATTACATGCTGTTCTGCCTGCTCACTATCGAACACACCCATGCGCCCTGGGCGATTTACTGGTTCGACAAGGTTTTCCGGTTCGCCTACCAGAGGCCGGACAGATTCGAGCAGTACGATCTCCTGCACCAGCCCCGGCGGCTGTTCTTCACTATCGAGCTGCTCGACCGCATGATCGCGCGCCAGGGCAGGGTCTCGGATTTTCTCGAAGTATGATTCCGTTTTCCGAAAATATTCAGTAGCATAATCGGTATTTTTCCAAGTCAAGGAGCAATTTATGTCGTCCTTACCGAGGAGAGAATTCATTGCCAGAACGGTCGGCCTGAGCGCCGCCCTGGCTGCAACCCCGATCTTCGGACCCCTGAACGCCGAACAAAAGGAGCCGCAACCGGCGGCGGGCGGCGGAGGAAAATGGTACACGCGGCGGATGGAGGAGATGACCAGCCGCGAAGTGGAGTTCTACCTGAAAGAGGGCGGCGATCTGGTTTTCGTGCCTTTCGGCCCGGTCAGCGGACACGGCGCTTTTATCCCGATGGGCATGCACGCCCATTGGGCCGCCGCGCTCAGCACGCTTATGGCGGAGAGAGCGGACGGGCTGGTATTCCCACCTACCTATACGGTCATGGCCGGGGCGACCCAGACTTTCCGGGGAACCGTGCATTTCCCGGTCGGCGAGCAGGTTTCCATCCTGAAGCGTATTGCCCTTAGCCTTTACAAGGCGGGGTTCCGCCGGACAGTGCTGGTGGGCGGCACCACTCCCGAAAACACCGGCGGGATTGTCGCGGTGCGGGAGCTGTTCGATGAAACCGGGCATCCTTTCTGGTTCATCGAGGGGGAGAGGCTGCTGACCGCGCCGGAGGTGAAAGCTGTCTACGATGGCTATCCGGGGAATTTCGGCGAGACCCTGCTGTGTCTGGCTGCGCTGAAAATCCTGGGGCGGGAGCGGCCGATACCCGCGGAAAACTGGGCCCGTGAAATCGAATCCAAGCGCGGGGAGGAGGGGGACCAGCCCGAGGAGATACGCGAGGATGTGGTCGCCCTGCGGACAACCGGCCAAGTGGGCTGGCGCTATTACGAGGAGGGGAACCACGGGAACCACGGCACCGCCGGGATCACTTTCAAGGGCCGCTCGGATGTGGACATGACCGTGGAAGTGCTGGAGAAATGCGCCGATCTGTTGGTGCCGATCCTCGCCCGGCTGACCCATTACGCCGACTGGCTGGGCGCTCATCCCTATAAGTACATCCAGGCCAGCGAAAGGCTGTACGAGAAGTAAGCTGTCGGCCCTGAACGTGTTCCAGGTGTGCACACCCGGAATCGTCCACTGCCGCAAGGTGTAGGGGCGGGTTTCAAACCCGCCCCGACGAGAATTTATTGTCGAATCTTTATTTAACGCGGGTAAGGTTATGCTTTCACTTCGCTATCTTATAGCAATCCCCGCAATTGCATCGATCTTCCCGGCCCTGTCCTGCGGCACAGGAGCCGGCGGCGGGGACAGGCTGAAGAGTCTTCTGGAACGTCACGAGCGGTACAAGAACGCTAAAGCCCTTCTGGCGAAGAACTGCCCGACAACGCGGGAAATGCCGGATGCGAGATTTTTCCTGTTCGGCATGGGACACCGGACCAAGTATCTGTACAAAGACGGAGCTTTGACCCAGATATTCGGGGATGACACTGTCGGGAGCTGGCAGGTGGAAAAAGAAGTTATCATGCCCTCGGAGTACACGGTCTACTTCGGGACAGCCGGCGGCGGAAAGGTATTCATCCAGGAGGATGAAAAGGGCGTGTGGCTGGAGGAAGATGGCCGGCGGAAGCTGCTGAGCGAAGGCCCGGTGACTCTCCCGGAATTCGAGGGGAAGACTTACGGGCCGCTGCTGAAAGTACTGCACCAGGAGATACTGGTGAACGTCCTGCCCGCCGGCCCGGTGCCCAATCTCTTTGTCTACGGGAAGCCCTGGTATCGCGATGCGGCCATGATCTGCGCCTGCCTGAAGCTCACCGGCAATCTGCACCTGGTGAAAGACTGGATCCTGGGCCTGTCTGAGCCTTACGACTTGAATAACGGCGGAGACAAGGAGCCGGATAACCTCGGCCAGGCCCTCTACATGATCTCCCTGGTTTCCGACACGAGCCATCCGCTCGTGGCCCGGATCCTTGCGGACGCACAGACTATCAGCCGGGACGGTTATATCAGCGGCCGGACGGACGGCGGCCCGCATCCGGTCTACCAGACCATGTGGCTCAGGTACGGCCTCGGCGCTCTGGGACTGCCTGACCCGTACGCGCCGCCCGACACCGGGGACAGTTACACAAAGCTATTCTGGATGGCTTACAAACCGGCAGAGCAGGACAGCGCCGGGGCAAGCGAGCCGAGCTGGAATTACCCGTATCTCGGCTGGGCCGCCTCTCATTATTACGGGGACAAGGCCGGCTGGATCATCAACAATCTCGATTATCCCCTTACCTGGGAGTCCCACGCTTCCCAGGCGGACTACCAGGGCATGAGCCGCATTTCAAGCTGGTGCGTGACTGAAAAGACCTGCCTGCCCCACACCTGGCATTCCGCGGAGATGTTTTTGGAGCTGGTGGAGGAGTGAGATAAGGGAGGAAAGGGTGGTGGGAAGTGGAAGTGAGAATATTTTGCGGTAATAGCTCCTATTGGATTTCACTGATAAATGATTGTATAATAAAGCATTATCTTGGATTATAGCTAAAATAATTCTACCTCACTTGATTAATTTGAAGTAATTTAGCTAAAGTTTTATTGGAACCAATAGAGGAGTTGCACCAGTGACTAAATACGCTAATTGCTCACTAAAAATGTCAACTTTAAAATTTAGCATATAATACAAAGGAGGAGCAATGAAGGCGTTAGAAAGCGCCACAGAACAATTGGAGAGAGCTGCTTTCTTCTATAATATGGGAATGGCGTTTAATAATCACATTTACCGGTTTCGTTTTATGATGGCCAGCCTCTATTTTGCACGTTCAATTTGCGAGATAATGTTAGAGTCTGCTAAACAGGGAAATTTGAAGATAAGTTCAAGTGCTTTAAAGAAGAAGTTCAAAACCATTTTACCCAGATATGAACTTATCCAACTTATTAGAATACACGATTTTCACCGCTGCGTAGTATTAGAAAGAGAGGGCATTTTATATGTTTCGGGGCCTATACATATTAAAGCAGGACGACATCCAGTCTCAATAAGAATGAAACCTGAAGGAGGAATAAAAGTAGAGGCACATGGAGAATCGAGAGTGGATTTAAACAGACCTTTACAACAGCAAAACGGCTGCTTTTGGGACGAATCTAATGAGGAGTATATATCTATAGATAAGGCGCTCGTTGAATATTTGGGGGTGATACCAAAGGCGATTGAATACTTCAAGCAGAATATAAAGCCTGAATACGTAAAACCTAAGAAAAAGTCTTAGAAAAGATTTCAGTTAGGATCGTGCGTTGTGAGGTCAGATCAGAGAGAAACCTGGGAATTAAGTAGACGTATATACAATAGGCAATAATAACTGAAATTATGAGTGAGTAGAATGTTAAAAGAAGTATGGGAAAATTGAAGATTTTATCAAGCCTCACTAATAACCCCGCTTTCCATCCATCTTGCTTATCGATTTCTGCAAGCACATATTTCTCTGCTTCAACGACTCTGCAGTTCACTTCTATTTCTAAGGCTGCACAAATAATCCTAGATGCCATGGCTTCCTTTGCAATATTTTTTATGTCCGTGAGCCACTCGCAGCATACAACTATTCCGGCAAAAGAAGTAAAGAAATATAAAAGAAGTTGTTCAGCCTCGTATTTAAGCCATATGGAACCGATTGCGGTTAGTAGGAATATATTGATAGTAGTATAATACCTTGCAAGGCTTATAATGTGTGTCATACACTCTTGCCAGTAGGATCGAACTATTTTGTGCATTTCAAGCATATTATCTTGCGGCGGGAGTTCAGGCTGCAAACCTTCAATATGCACAAAATAAAAGAGAATCTCCCTTATTCGCTTAAAATCAAAAAGATACTTCGGCTTTGGTTCGGAATTGCTATTTTGCATGTCGGACATTCTAACCTCAAACTGTTATAAGTGATGGTTATATTAAATCATACCTCTTTGCTAATCTGCAATTATATAGGAATTCAATTTGAATTTATTATATCAAAAAGTAGTTAAGGAGTCAATTTTCCTTTAACAGTCAAAATTTTACTCTGTATTGCACTCCCTTCCTCTGTCCTTGAATTCTCAGGCCCCAGGTTGTACTCATTATTGGATTTGTCACTAGCAAATCCAATTTTTTCATCTCATTTCTAAGGAGATTCCCATGGGCCCCTTCAAGCTCATCCTTGTTGCACTGTATTCCCTGCTCATCTTTCCCGCCATCACCAGGGCTGCGGAATTCCCGGTCTACCCCTTGCCTCAGGAAATCGAGCTTACCGGCGAAAGCCTGGACCTGTCCGGCGCGGAAATACTATTCTACAATGGCCCTGACGACAAGCTCGACCTTCTGGCCCAGCAGCTTTCTGAAGAGGTGGCGAAACGCTTCCTGGTACCCATCACCTGGGGCAAATCGGAAAGTCCTTCCGGCGACCGGCCGGCAATCAGTATCGGCCTGTCGGGCGACCCGCAGATCCAGAGGCTCCTGGAGCAATCCGGCCGTAAGACCAGCCTGGACTGGGAGGTCGCCGAGGGCTACCGGCTGGTGGTAAGCCAGTCCGGCGCGGTGATCGCCGGCCACGACCTGCGGGGCCTGTTCTACGGCATCCAGAGCTTCATCCAGTTGATCGAGTCGCCGCAGGCGGGCAATACTGTCGCCCGCGGAGCCGTAATCAGCGACCGGCCGTTCAAGCCGGTTCGCGGCGTCCACGTTTACATGCCGGCCCGCAAAGACCTGCCGTTTTTCAAGAATTATATCAAGACTATGGCCTTGTACAAGATCAACACCCTGATCCTGGAAGTGGGCGGCGGCATGCGGCTGGACCGGCACCCCGAAATCAACACCGCCTGGGAAAATTTCACCCGGTCGTTTTACGACATGGGCGACCCCATGCAGAAGTACGGCGAACAGGTGCCGCTGGGGCCGCATAACCGTTTCCAAGCCTCGGTGCACACCGAACTGGCTGGCGGGAGCTGGCTAACGAAAGATGAAGTGCGGGCGATCGCGGAGTATGCCCGGGAGCACTACGTGGACGTAGTCCCGGAAATCCAGTCCCTGACCCACACCTACTACCTGACATTGGCCCATCGCGACATTGCGGAAATCCCCGAGGCGGCCTGGCCCGATTCCTACGATCCCTCGAACCCCAAGTCCTACGACCTGCTGTTCGACGTGATCGACGAGTACCTGGATGTGCTCCGGCCTGAGTGGGTCCATATCGGCCATGATGAATGGCGAGCGGGAGTCAAAGGCAACACCGGCGAGCTGTACGGCCGGGACGTCGTTAAAATCCACCACTACCTGCAAAGCCGTGGGGTCGGGACCATGATGTGGGCCGACCACCTGGTCAAGGGCCACAACATGAAAGCCCGTATCCCCGAGGCGCCGGCGGAGGGTGTCTGGTACGCCTATCCCTCCACCGAGGGGGCCGCGGAAATCATTGCGGCCCAGGCCAGGGACATCCTGATGCTGAACTGGTCGTGGGGCGTGGACCCGACATCGGACACTCAGCTCCGGGACCACGGCTGGCAGCAGATTTTCGGCAATTTCGACGGGGCGCGGCAATACGAGAAGTGGCACGACCGGCTGGCCCAGCCCGGCGTACTCGGCGCGGAAATGTCCACCTGGTGCCTGGCGGATGAATCGAGCTACGGCCAGAACGGATCGCTGCTGAACATGCTTTTCAGCCAGAATCTGCTCTGGTCGGACCGGGTCCAGCCGAGCCGGGAGGTGTTCGAGTATCTGGCCGAGGTTACTCCCGGACTCCGGGAGCTCCTGTCCGGAAACCGGCTGCCGTCCCTGGAAGCGCTGAGAAAGAGGCCGGGATACTCATTCACGACATTCAGGATAGCCTCGGCCGGCAATTCAAGCCGCAAGGGGGAGATCAGCGCGGTGCCCTCGGGCACGGTGGGCAGCGGCGGCCTGCCGTTTGTCCTGGCCGCCGGGGACAAGGCTTTCGTGGCGGTCGGGGCCGGGCAAGTGGTCCGCGGCATACCGGTCGAAACCAATGCCGCCAGCCTCGTGTTCCTGCACGTGAGCACCAAAGCCGCGGAAAATCTGAACACCTACCACAGCAACTATCCCCTGGACACGGCCGAGCTGTTGGGTTATTACCGGATCCGGTACGCCGACGGCCTGGAGGAGGTGCTGCCGGTGCGCTACGGCCGGAATATCTCCCAGGCCGGCGGCGACTTTGCCGACCAGGTTTATTTCGCCCGCACGGTGAACCTGCAGCCGGCGGACGGCGGTAAGCCGGTGCTGGCTTATGCCTGCGAATGGGTCAATCCGCGACCGAACCGCCGGATAAAAGCCGTGGACCTGGTGGGCGTGGAAAACAAGTCCGGGGCGTACCCGGTGCTGCTGGCCGTGACCGCGGTGAAGCCGCCTTTCGAAGAGTAGCGCGGGGGACTTGGTTATCGGCGTTGTTCAGGAGATTGGAAACCGGAAGCAAGAATAGATGTTATTAACATCTTAATAAATAAGAAGTTATACCTTATTAATCCCCTCTATCAAGAGGGGAAACAGGGGTGTGTAATACCGTATCTGGAGGAAGCCGGTATGAAAAAGATGGACAGGCGCAGTTTCATCAGGGTGACCGGGGCCGGCACTCTCGGTCTGGCCGCAGCCGGGCCATTGGTGACCAGTGGCTTCGCCGCCAACAGCCCCAACGACCGGATCAACGTCGCGGTCATGGGCATCCGGGGCCGGGGCGCAGAACACGCCGCCGAGTTCGCCGCGATCCCCAACGTCCGGGTCACCACCCTTTGCGACATCGATGAGCGGGTGCTGCCGAAAGCCGTGGCAGACCTGGAAAAGGCCTCGGGCCAGCGGGCCCGCACCGAAACCGACATCCGCCGGGTTCTGGATGACAAGGAAGTGGACGCGATCTCGATCGCCACGCCCAACCACTGGCACTCCCTGGCCACGATCTGGGCCTGCCAGGCGGGCAAGGACGTCTACGTGGAGAAGCCGGTTTCGCACAACATCTTCGAGGGGCGCAGGATGGTCGAGGCGGCGCGCAAGTACGGCCGGATCGTCCAGACCGGCAGCCAGACCCGGAGCACGGAAATCGGCCGGGCGGCCATGGATTTCATCCACAGCGGTAAGCTCGGCGAGGTCTACATGGCCAAATGCGTAGTCTTCCGGCCGCGGGAAAATATCGGCCGGGGAAAGATTTCCGCGGTCCCGCCGGGAGTCCATTACGACCTCTGGCTCGGCCCCGTCTCCTGGCGTCCGTTCAACGAGAACCGCTTCCATTACAACTGGCACTGGTTCTGGGACACCGGCAACGGCGAAACCGGCAATAACGGCCCGCACTATACCGACATGGCCCGCTGGGCGCTGCAGAAATACGAACATCCCCGCCGGATACAGAGCCAGGGCGGGTTCTTCGTCTTCGACAGCGAGCAGGAGACGCCGAACACTCAGCTTTCCTGCCTGGAGTACGCGGACGGTAAGATCGTCCAGCTCGAAGTCCGGGGCCTCTACACCAACCGGGAGGCGGATTTCAACATGGGGATGCTGTTTTTCGGCTCCGAGGGCTGGATGCAGCTCAAGGGCGAGGGCGAAGCCTGGGCCACGTTTTTCGGCCGCAACAATGAACCGGGGCCGCGCATGGATGAAGCCCCGGCCGATAAAAGCCCCGACTCGATGAAAATCAGGGGCAGCGGAGGCGGCCCGCACTTCGAAAACTTCATCAAGGCGGTTCGTTCGCGCCAGGCCGAGGACCTGACCGCCGACATCCTGGAAGGCCACTTGGCCGCTTCCATGTGCCATCTCTGCAACATCGCTTACCGCACCGGCCGCACCCTCGTGTTCGACTCGGATACTGAAAGGTTTGTCAATGACGGCCAGGCCGATGCCATGCTGGGCCGGGAGTACCGCTACCCCTACGTGGTGCCGGAAAAAGTCTGAAACTCAAGTCGTACTGTCGAGGACAAAAAATTGCTGCCAGACCCGAAAGCCCTAAAACCGGAGTTGGTGAAATCGGTCTTCCTGGCCTCGCTGTTTGCCGTCGGCGCCCTTTTCGCGGCCGAACCGAGTCCCTGGCCGGACTACACCCTGCGCGGGGCCAACCTCGGCCTGTTCGCCGGCGGCGCCAGCCCTTACACCACGGATGACATCCGCCACTTCGCTCTCGACTGGCGGGCTAATTCGGTGCGCATCCTGATAAACGACGCCGTGCCGGCCAGCGCTCCTTACGAAGTGAGCCCTCAGACTAAAGCCGAGGTGTTCCAGACAATCGACCTCTGTCTCGAATACCGCCTCTATACCGTTCTTTCTTTCAGCGCATCTTTCGACAATAACGATCTCTTTTTCGGCAACAGCCAGTTGAAAGCGGCCTACGTCGGGTTCTGGAAAGAAGTGGCCGGCCGCTACGCCCGGAGCGAAGGTATCGCCTACGACCTGATGAACGAGCCCCATGACCTCCTGGCCCAGACCCAGTGGTCGGCTTTTGCCAAGGAGCTGACTCTGGCGATCCGGCAGGTCGATTCGGTCCACACGCTGATAGTCGAGCCGCCGGGCTGGGGTTGGCCGGATGGGTTCGATTATCTCGTGCCCACCGGCGACAAGAACACTGTATACAGCTTTCACTTCTACGGCCCCATGGATTTCACCCATCAGCGCAGCGGCGGCCAGATGATGAAAACCACCGAGGAGCAATGGCGGCAGAGGGCCTACCCGGGGATAATCGTCAGCGATTGGGACCAGGTGTACTGGGATAAGTCCACGATGCGGGCTTACGTGCAGAAAGCCACCGCCTTCCGCGACCGCTACAAGGTCAGGATCTGGTGCGGAGAGTTCGGCTGCGCCCGCTGGGCGCTGGGAGCCAAGCAGTGGTTCACCGACTGGATCGACCTGCTGGAAGAGGAAAAAATCGGCTGGTCCTATTATTCCTACCGGGAATGGCACCACATGGACATCGAAATGGACCCCGGCGAGAGGGTTAACCGCACGGCGCGCTCCGAAACCGAGCTGGTGAAACTCTTCGAGGGTTATTTCGCCAGGAACGAGGCGCCCGAGGATTTCAACCGGGACGGCGAATTCGACCGGCAGGACGTAATCGAGTTGCTGCGCTATCAGTACGGTAATCCGGGCAGTCTGGCCGCGGATTTCAACCGGGACGGCCGGCTGAACATCCTGGATGCATTGTCCCTGTTAATGGCCTGGCATCAGAACGGAAATTGATAACCTGAAGATTCGAGGTATTCCGCACCAGGCGAAACGCAGGGGCGACCGGCGGATCGCCCGCGAGGCGGTACATTTCGAGCGAGTGGTACGGCCCTCATAATACAGGGCAAACCTGCCGATCCCGCTCTCCTCAATCCTTCAGATCGAACCGCAGCACTCCGGCGGCTCCCACCGGCGGCAGGCTCACTGTCATTTCCTCTTTATCCCGTGTAATTTCGCAGGCCACCGCCGGCTTGTCGTGGTTTTCGACACTCAGCCAGGAGGCCCGGGCGATCCGGCCGGCTTCCGGCAGGCGGACTTTCACTTTCAGGTTCTGTTTGAAGCTGCGTTCGGCGAACCGGACTTCCGGCCGGACGACCGCGACCACGATGTCGCCGGGATGCCAGGGGTCGGCTGGATGGATGCGCCAGATATTCCCCCGGGTGCCCTCCGGCAGGCTGAGCGGGTCGGGGTCGAAGACCCAGGTGCGGTTACGCAGGGCCTGGATCAGGGTGAAATAGCTCCAGGTCATCTCCGGGTCGGCGGTACATTGGCCCTGGCCGATCTGGCCGCCCCACTCCAGGGTGTATTTCAAAGTCTGCTCCGCATACTTGGCGTCATCGGCGGCATCGTATTCGTTCGGGTGGAGGTGGCGGTCCAGGCACATATAGGCGAAAATGGCGAAGATTTCCGCGCCGCTGGCCTCGCTCAGCATCGAATCCATGCCCTTGAGGCTTTCGATCGTCCGGGACTTGTTTACCATCACCAGCCTGCCGCCGGCGTGCCATTTGCGGGCGATGGCCTCGATCATTCTCTGCTGGCTGAAATTGACGTTGGCCGCGCTCTTGTGGCCGAACATGGTGATCCCGTCATCGTGGCTGAAATCGATCCCGCCGTAGGCCCAGTTGTCCAGAGCGATACCCGAGATGCGCGGGTAGAGCCGGATCATCAGATCCATCTGTTTCAACTGCTGGATGCCGAACGGGCTTTCGGGATTGAAAAACATCACCGGCTGATCGTGGTAAGCGCGGGTGACCGAGCCGTCCTGGTTGCGGGTGACATCCGCCGACAGGCCCCTCTGCACCACGGTGACAGTATCGCAGTGCATGTTGAAGCCGTAGAGGAAAACCGCCTGGCCGTTATCGGTCAGCCGGTCGATCACGATCCGGTTTTTACGCAGGGTATTGTCCGGGTATTGCCTGGCGTACGGCTCGCAGAAGAAGACAAAATCCGGGTCGTTCACCGCCTCGGAGGGGATGAATTCGCCGTGGCGATGGAAATGAGTATGGAGCCAGGCCGTGGTGGCGCCGAAACGCTTGAAGCTGTCGAGCTCTTCCTGGCTCAGATGGACGTTGGAACCCAGTCGGCTGCCCCAGACCGACCGCATCCGGGGGTGCACGCTGAAATAATCCGGGTAGGCCTCGACCAGCCTGCCGAGCGCGGGGCGCCAGTGCGGCCGGTGAGTGTAGAGCCAGACGCCGAAACGCAAGGGCCGGTCGGCGGAGAGGCCCACGAACAGTTCGGTGAAGCGCACCACCCGGACGTCCTCGGGTTTCACCACCTGCG